>DAOLWT010000033.1:0-12872 GCA_035421345.1 Bacteroidales bacterium | reverse complement strand
TTATTCATAAGAATAGAAAAATTTCGAATATTTAATTATTCCATTTTCTGAAATAATATAAACAAAATCGCGCCAGCTTCTCCACCAATAAATCATAATTTTTTCCTTTCCGGAAGTAAATTGTCCGTATTGAGGAGGAACAGCAAAAGCATCCGGTTTTCCTAGCATTTTATATATGAATGTGGTATCTTTTCCAGGCTGATTAATTTTAAAGCAGAGTGTTTCCATAATTTTATGTAAATCGCTTTCAAATTGTCCGCAGCAGCTGTCCTTTTTTTCGCTTAAATGTTGATAGGCCTTCCCTAATTTTTTTATTCGGTATTGGTCTACTTTGTTCATGTTAATAATACTTTTACAACAACTTTCTTCTTGCGAATATGTATTGCTGTAGAAGGATAAAAAGGAAAGAGTAAATAAAATGAGTTTATTCATAGAATTTCAATTAATCAAATATAGGATATTTTTATTCAATAAAATGAAACAGGATAAAGCGTTGTTTGTAATTATTAATAAATCGATTCTAGTTTAGGTAAAATATTTCCGTTAAGTAATTAATTTTGTTTCTTTAAATTAAGTCTTAAAAAATAAAATGAAAGCTCCACATTCAGAAAGACAACATATTATTAAAATAATAGTTTTGTCGGTAGGGGTTATTTTTATATTAAGACTTTTTTATCTGCAAATTATTGATGATAAGTACAAAGAATCAGCTAACCGAAATGTATTCCGCTATATAACCGAGTTTCCTGCACGTGGACTTGTTTACGACCGAAACGGAAAACTAATGGTTTATAATGAGGCAACTTACGATTTAATGGTGGTTCCCAAAGATGTAAAAGATCTTGACACAACCGAATTATGTAGGTTGATTGAAATTACAAAAGAAGTATTTATTAAACGATTAAAAAAAGCAAAAGGCTATTCCTCCTATGTTCCTAGTATTTTCGAAAGAGAAATATCGAAAGAGATGTACGGATTTTTGCAGGAAAAATTATATCGTTTCCCCGGATTTTATGTGCAAGCTAGAACATTAAGAAAATATCCACTTTCTATTGCAGCCCATGTATTAGGGTATATTGGGGAGGTTAGTCCGCAAAAAATAATGAACGATGCTTATTATAAACCGGGCGATTATATTGGAATTAGTGGAATAGAGAAAAGCTATGAGAAAGAATTGCGAGGGAAAAAAGGCTTAAAAATAAAAATGTATGATGTTTATAATCGAGAAAAAGGAAGTTTTAGAAATGGAATGTACGATACTGTTTCAGTAGCAGGAAAAGATTTAATTACCACTATTGATGCCGATATTCAGGAGTTAGGGGAAAAGTTAATGAAAAATAAAAGAGGTAGTATTGTTGCAATAGAGCCTAAAACAGGAGAAATTCTGGCAATGGTTTCAAGTCCTACTTACGACCCCAATTTATTAGCAGGACATGATCGCTCAAAAAATTATTTGATGTTATTGCAAAATACAAGCGAAAAACCTTTATTTAACAGACCGTTGTTAGCACAATACCCTCCCGGTTCTACATTTAAATTATTAAACGCACTAGTTGCACAGCAAATGGGTGTTGTGAATGATAATACCCGTTACCCGTGTAGTTTGGGTTTTCACATGGGAGGTGTGAATGTAAAATGCCATGCACATGCTTCTCCGTGTAATTTAGAGCAATCTATACAGCATTCATGTAACTCTTACTATAGTTATACACTAAAAGCAATATTAGAGAAATCGGGTTATAAAACCACGAGAGAAGCATTTAATACATGGCGAACGATTGTGTTAAGTTTTGGGTTGGGGAAAAAATTTAATGATGATTTATGCAATGAGTTATCTGGAAATATACCTACCGCTGAATATTATGATAAATTGCACGGTAAAAATAAATGGAGAGCTTTATCTATTATTTCTTTGGGAATAGGACAAGGAGAAATATTGCTAACACCAATACAGCTAGCCAATTTTGCCGCTATTATTGCGAATAAAGGATATTATTATATTCCGCATATGGTGAAAAAAATTGGAAATGAAAAAACAATTGACTCCCGATTTACAACCAAACAAATAGTTAAAGTAGATAAAAAATATTTCGATATTGTTTTAGAAGGAATGAGCAAATCAATTGAAGCAGGAACCGGCACAGGTGCCAGGTTAAAAAATATTACAATGGCGGGAAAAACAGGAACAGCGCAGAATCCACATGGAGAAGACCACTCTGTTTTTGTTTTAATTGCTCCGGTAGAAAATCCCAAAATAGTTATTTCGGTGTTGGTAGAAAATGGTGGATGGGGTGCTACATGGGCTGTTCCTATTGCCAGTTTATTAGTAGAAAAATATTTAACAGGAAAAATAGAAAGAGTAGATCTTGAAAAAAGAATAAGCGAAGGAGTCGTAAAATATTAATGAGAGAACAAAAAAACATATTTCAAAATATTGATTGGGTTGCGACAGGACTCTATATGGTACTTGTATTATTCGGATGGATTAATATTTATGCTGCTGTATTTGTGGAGGAACACAAAAATATATTTGATTTTACGCAAAGTTATGGAAAACAAATGATTTGGATTGCTTGCGCCATTGTAATTTCGCTTATAATTTTAATGACTGATATTAAGTTTTTTTCTACATTTTCATACCCCATTTATATTATATTAATGTTGATGTTATTGGCTGTTTTATTGGTTGGAAATGTTACATCCGGTTCTAAGTCATGGTTTTTAATTGGGAATTTTAAACTTCAGCCCTCAGAGTTTGCTAAGTTTGCAACTTGTTTGGCTTTGGCTAAATACCTTAGTGCATTAAATATTAAAATACAGGATATTCGAACAAAAATAATAACCGCTTTTATAATTGGATTACCGGTTTTACTAATTTTTTTACAAAACGATACCGGCTCCGCATTAGTATATACCGCATTTATCTTTGTTTTATATAGAGAAGGATTATCCGGAAATGTATTAATATTAGGAGTGTTAGGAATTGCACTTTTCTTTTTGGCCTTATTAATAAATCAATATATAATATTAGGTGTGTTATTAGCCATTGCATTAATATTATTCAAATATATACGTAAAAGGAGAAAAGAAATAACAATCTTAGTTGGTTCTTTTATAATTATTGCCGGTTTTGTTTTTTCGGTGAATTATATATATGAAAATGTTTTAGAAGAACATCAAAAAGGAAGAATTGATGTATTATTGGGAAAGGAAGTAGATTTAAAGGGAATAGGGTATAATGTAAATCAATCAAAAATTGCCATCGGCTCTGGAGGCTTTATTGGGAAAGGCTTTCTGCAAGGAACACAAACTAAATATAATTTTGTTCCGGAACAAAGTACCGATTTTATATTTTGTACCATTGGAGAAGAATGGGGATTTGTTGGAAGTAGCATTGTTATTGTTTTATATGTACTTCTTTTCTTAAGAATTATTATGATGGCAGAACGGCAGCGTTCTTCTTATAGTCGAATTTATGGGTATGGAGTGGCATCCATATTATTTTTTCATTTTGTAATAAATATTGCCATGACTATTGGACTTGCTCCGGTGGTTGGAATTCCGTTACCATTTATAAGTTATGGTGGTTCTTCCCTTTGGGCATTTACTATCTTATTATTTGTATTTATAAAGCAAGATGCAAATAGGTTGCAGTTATTATAGTATATAGTTATATGTGATACTATATAAAAAAAGAGCGGAGTTTAGCCCCGCTCTTTTTTTATATAATATATTTTATGTTAAAAGAATAAAATTCGGTTATCGGTAATTTTTGTATTTTTTTCGAGTGTTGTATAAATATCGTAACCAACTCTGCTTTTATAATTAGAAAGAATTTGTTCTTTTACACTTGAATAATCGGTTGTAACAGTAGGTTCAATAAAATCTTGAACAGCAATAACAAAAACAGCCGTTTTCCCTTGTAAAGGCTCCGATAATGTTCCTTTCTTCATAGTGAAAAGTTTTCCTAAAACTTCAGGTTCTTGTCCATATCCGGGTAATGAATAAGATGAAAAACTAATCATATCTAACGTATCTATTGTTGCATTTGCTTTTAATGCAAGCTGGTCAATAGTAATACCGGGTGTTTTTAACGCGTTTATTTTTTTAATAATGGTTTCTGCCTTTTTTTCTCGTTTAGCTAAAGGTTCTAATTGAGTTTTAATTTGTTCTAATGTTGGAACGCCTTTTTCTCTAATTTCTTTTAAACAAGCAACTATATATTTACCTTCTAAATCGAATACTTTAGATACATCTCCTTTTTTTGAGTCTTTATTATAAGCCCAACGAATAATTTCGCGAGGGGAGTCTAATCCGGAAATAGTATTACTCATAGGGGTAATATATTCGGCAAGTCGTTTATTTAATTTTTTGTTAACCACCGATTTCTCGAATTGTTCATACGTAGTATTCTCTCCTGCAAAAGTACTTGCTTCCGCATAAATTGTTTGGTAGGTTTCGTTGCTAGGCTCTATTTCTTTAGAAATGATAGCAACACGAACTTTGTTTTCAAATTTTTTCTTTCCGGTAACTTTTATAATATGATAACCAAAATCGGTTTCCACCAATTGAATATCCCCTTCTTTTCCTTTAATACAAGCTTCGTTAAATGGACCTATCATTTGTCCGTCGGCAAACCAATCTAAATCACCTAATTTTTCTTTTGCGGTAGGATCGTCGGAAGTAGCTTTTGCAATGGTATCAAACATTTTTGGATTTTTCTTTACAACTAATAATAAACTATCAACGGTTTTCTTTGCTTGGTCTTTAGTCCGAGTAACCGTTTCAACAGCTCTTAATGCTCCTTGAAAAGAAATTAATATATGACTTGCTCTTAAGGAATCCGGACGATTTTGAAAATCCATTACTTTTGCAACAGTATAAGTGTAATCATTAAATAAAGGTCCAATTAAATCTCCTTTTTTCTTTGAGAAAACGACAGTATCTAAAATGGTTGGAAGAACTCCTTTTTTATAATACAAACTATCGTATTTATCATCGGAATATCGGTTAACAAAATTAGGAATATCAGAATAGGTTTGTTTTTCAAAATCGGTAAAAATTTGATTTATATTTTGTTCTGCATTTTTTAAATCGGCTTCCGATGGAACAATATCATAAACAACATATTCTAAATCACGAGATTCTTCTTGTTCGTATTCGTGTTTGTGTGCATCATAGTATTTTTGAAGATCTTCGGTTGTTAAGGTAATCGTGTTATCTGCTATGTTCGAATATTTTTCTGCAAAAAAATGAATAACCGCTTTTTTATTTCGTTGTTCGTATTCTTTTTGTGCTAAGGCTTTAGGAATATAATAACTATTTTTAATAAGATTTAAATATTTATTATACAATTGATCCGATTTAATTGATTCCTCCAGGTTTTGCCATTGTGCTTTGGTGCCTGGTTTTTGTTGTTCGTATTGATCTAAATTTTGTAAAAAAGTTCTAACTTGAGCCGCATTAAACTGACCTGTTTGCGGATCAGCAAAATTTTGAAGAATATACTGATGAGGATATGTTCCTTGAACCAAATCCCATAATTCTTCGGTAGAAACAACCAGCCCCAATTCATCATATTCTTTTCCCAAGATGATGTCTCTTGTCATATTTTTCCATATTTCATCGCGTAATTGAAATAATTGGGTTCCTGTAAGATTTTCATTGCCGGTTTGTTGTTTTACCAACTCCATTTGGTCTTCTACCTTTAGTTCAAAATCACGATATGTAATTTTTTTACTACCAATTTCTCCAATATTGTTAATATTTTTTTGTCTTGGTTTTAGAAAGTCACCTAGAACAAAAGAAGCCAGCGCTAAACCAATAACAATTATTATAATTGTTCCGTAACTGCGAATTTTACCTATAATAGCCATATGAATGCGTAATTTAGAATGTTTTAATTAAGGGTGCAAATTTAAAATTATTAATTTGAAATAAAAATAATTGACACATTAACTTATTTAATAATTTAAAAATCAATACAATAATTTAAAAAAATTATTCTTCTTCCATTGAAAATGAGCCTTGTACATTTTTTATATGCCACTTTTCAAATCGTTCATCCGATTCCATCCCTATTCCCCATAAGATTTCTTTTCCTGTATTAATTTTAACATATTTATCCGAATAAATAATCGCTTTTTGTTGATCCCAAACGAGTTTCTCTGTATTTAATTGCTCATTTTTTTCATTTACAACCACCACATTATTTCGGGCTTCCATAATTTTATCTTTTTCGTAATTAATAGCATAATTAGCAGTCAATTTCGATTTAACTTGCATGTTAATGTCGTAAAAATAGGCCGAAATACCCTTGGTCATTTCTGTATATGGTTTTTCCCCATCATATCGTTCATACTGGGGTGTTTTCAATATCATTTGTATTTGAGCAGAATCGCTGTAAATGGTTTCTACATTCTTTGCTGATTCAACCGGAAGATGTTCTTTGTTTCCAACAATATTAATTACTTTAATATCGTTTTCGCAAGAGATAAACAATAATAAAAAAATAAACAGCCTAACTATATTTTTTAAAGCTAGCATAAAGCGTATTATTCAAAGCGACGTTTAAAAAACCAAAATTCATTAAAGGAAACATTTAATATAATTCTTCCAAATTGTTCTTTAATCAAGTTATTTTCTAATGTGCCTCTTTGTCCTAGCTCAAATCCAATATTAAAGGATGTTTTGGATCTTTTTAACGGTAAACCAAAGCCAAAACTAACAGCAGATTCGCTTAATTGGTTATTTCGAAGTTGTAGATAGGTTTTTGCATATCGGGCACCTACTCTATAATGTACTCTTTTCCAGTAACTAGATAGGTTTGTGTGAATTGGAGTATATTCCATTCCGAAGGAAGTAACCCAGCTATTTTTTAAAGAATCTTTTTCTCCAAACGAGGAATAATTATTCCAGTTTTGCATTTGATAATCAAATCCCATCAGCAAGATATTCGATTTTTTTAAAATAATACCACCTCCTAAGGAGTATGGCAAATTAATTTTTCCTTTTGTGTTTTCGGCATCAATAATGGTATCTTTAATTTTTTCATAATCTTCGCCGGAAGAAAAGAACGTATAAGCAAAAGAATCGCGTTTTGCGTTAAGTTTTGCTGTTGCTGAATATACAAGCCCGACTTGCATGGACCAATCAGTATTAATCTTTTTTTCGTATTGGAGTCCAAAATTATAATGAAATCCATTGATACGAGTTCCATTCGATAAACGGAGTGCTAAATAGTAGATGGAATCAGGGGATGAAACAGTACTGGTACGGTCAAGATAACCAAAAATATAGGCTGCATTTACGCCCACCGATAAATTTTTTAATTGAAAAGCATTTCCCACATAAAATTGGTTTAATCCTCCAGATCCTTCATATAAATATTTTATCTTTCCTATTTCGCTAAGCGTTTCGTAGTTTGATATTTTATAGCCAACATGACTGTAAGGTAAAAGACCTATGCTAGATCCCCACCATTTGGTAACAGGAAAACCAAAAGCCAAATGCGATAGGGAGGTGTAGTTGCTCCTTTGATTTTGATTGTTGGTTGATAATTTAACAGTTTGCGAATTAATGCCTGTTTCTAAAACAAAAGCATTGGTGTCGAAAACAGTGTATGATGCAGGATTTGAATAGTTTACGCTAGAAGGTTGCCGAAAAGCAATTCCTATTCCTCCCATAGCTAAATTTCCAATATATTTTGCATTTTGCAAATCGCCTAATCCGTATCTAGAATAAGGAGAACTAATTCTGGTTTGAGAAAATGTATAAACAGAAAAAAACACATTCAATACCAAAAAAATGACATAAATTTTTTTACAATGCTTCATTATAATCAAGAATTTCGTTAAGTCCGATAAGTACTATTTCCGGATTTGCAAAGATGCTATTTTTTAATCTATTAACCAAAAAATGTGTATCTCCTCCGCATAAAACAACAATTAATTCTGCTGTATAATTTTTATATTGTTCTATTATTCCGTCAATTTCTGCAATATATCCATTAATTACCCCTGTTAAAATAGATTCGTTCGTGTTAGTACCTATAAGCGTATTTATATTTTTTAATGACACTAACGGAAGTTTTTGCGTAAAAGTATGTAAGGCATTAAAACGCATTTTTAATCCGGGGGAGATACTGCCACCGTAATATTCTCCTTTTTTATTAATTAAATCGTAGGTAATACAGGTTCCTGCATCTATTACAAGAACTGTTTTTTGGGGAAATAAATAATAGGCTCCAATAACTCCGGCTAAACGATCTTTTCCTAGCGTTTCGGGTGTTTTATATACATTATTTATGGGGATAGGCGTAGATGCTGAAAGTTCAATAAAATGAGTATGTTTTTTTATGAAATTAATAGCTGCTAGCGGTACTTTTTTAACAGATGAAATAATAGCTGCATTTATTTTATATAAATGGAATAAATTTTTAAGGAAATCGGTCGATAATTGTTCGGTTGTTTGTGAATAAATCAGCTTCTTATTATCAAAAATAGCTGTTTTTACAAACGTATTTCCCGAATCAATAATTAATTTCATATAAAATTTTAAGTTCGCAAAGGTATGAATATTAAGGAAAAGATATGAAAATTAGGAATGTATTTTAAAAAAATATTTTATAAATCCAAAATTGTTTTATACATTTGCAACCCTTAACGTTAAAAGGATGGTGGGGTAGCTCAGCTGGTAGAGCAACGGACTGAAAATCCGTGTGTCGGCGGTTCAATCCCGTCCCTCACCACAACCCAAAAAAGCACCAAGCCCATTATTCACTTCGAAAATGGGCTTTTTTTATAAATAAAATTATAAAATCATTTCAGGAACAACTTCTTTTTCTTGTCCGTCTTTTAATAAAATCTTATATTTAATATAATATTCATAATTCCCACCTCCCACAATAATATCGCTTACAATAACTCTTGAAGAGTCGAATTTTAAATAAACGACATCTCCAATATGATGAGAAAGTGGTGCCCTCACAGAATCGCGGTAGGTCATTGCCATGGTTAGCGTTTTGTATTTCGATAAAAATGCATTTACCCGTAATAGGGAATCTTTTGTAAATTTTAACTTATAATAATCAGCATTGGCATGTATTGAAGATTTTTCCATTTCGTTAATCTTTTTCCTTTTTTCTACCAATGCATTATTTAAACGATAAATGGCAAATCCCATTCCTCCAATTACTAAGCTAAGAATGAACCACAGAATAATTTTCTTTTTTGTCATAAAATTTTTATTAAAGAAGTATAAAGATAAAATTTTTAAAAATGAATTTATACATTTAACAAATCAAATTTATAATAATGGAAACAATTCAATCAATTTTAACTAGAAGAAGTATAAGAAAGTATGAAACTCGAATGATAGAGGAACAGAAAATTCATCAACTATTAGAAGCCGCCATGTATGCGCCTTCGGCAAGAAATACGCAACCGTGGCATTTTATATTAATAAATGAGCGGGAAATGCTTAATAAAATTATGAAAGTGCATCCCTATTCAAAGATGCTTGCGGAGGCACCTGTAGCGGTTTTAATTTGTGGAGATAAAAATATAGAGCCGAATGAAGGATATTTAAATACAAACTGTTCTGCAGCTACCCAAAATTTATTGCTTGCCGCCCACGATTTAGGATTAGGGAGTGTATGGCTAGGAGTATATCCAAGAGAGGAGCGAATGAAAGGAATATCAGAAATAGTGGGCTTACCTTCAACTATTATTCCTATATCGCTCGTTGTTTTAGGTTACCCAAAAGAAGTGTTAGAAAAACCTAAACGCTTTTTACCCGATCGAATACATTATAATAAATGGGAATAGCGTTACTATTTTTTATTGAATTTATTCATGGTTAAATCGATTCCGATTGTACCAAAACTTTTAATTATTTCGCCGGCCACATCTAGTTTGGGAGTAAGAAGTTCTTTTTCATCGTTCGACCATTTATTTAGCACATACTTAATCTGATAGCCTATAGGGAATTCGTTTCCTATGCCAATACGCAAGCGAGGAAATTGGTCATTTCCCAAAAGCTCAATAATGTTTGTTAGTCCATTGTGTCCGCCTGCTCCTCCTTTTTTACGTAAACGGAGTGTCCCAATAGGCAGGGCGATATCGTCGGTAATAACAAGTAAATTTTCATCGGGGATAGCTTCTTTTTTTAACCAATAGCTAATAGCTTTGCCGCTTAAATTCATAAAAGTAGAAGGTTTAATAAGAATAAAAATTCTTCCTTTATACCTAAATTCGGCAACATCGGCATATCGTTTTGATTCGAATCGAATTTCTAGTTTTTTTGCAAGCGAATCCAATGCCATAAATCCGATATTATGGCGAGTTTCTTCATATTCCGGACCAATATTTCCGAGTCCTGCAATTAAAAATTTCATAAAAAAGAATAGGTTTATAAAAGTATAAAAAAAGGTATAAAGATTATTTTCTTTATACCTTTTTGTGTTTAAGTAGGAAAATTATTTTTTATCTTTTCCTTTATCTTTTCCTTTATCTTTTCCTTTATCGCCTTCTTTTCCTTTGTCGGCAGCAACAGGAGCAGCGGCGGCAGCAGGAGCGGCAGCAGTATCAGCACCTTCGGCCGGTTTAGTAGTATCTTCAACAACTACTCTAGTAACACGAACTCCAACTACAACAGAACTTGGAGGGTCGAGGAAGGTAACTTTATTCATTTTAAGATCCGATATTTTAATAGAATCGTTAATATCTAATGGAGTAATATCAACTACAATATTATCGGGAAGATCAGCAACAAGTGCTTTAATTTTAACTTTTCTTAATTTTTGTATAAAACGACCTCCTTTTAATACTCCCTGAGAATTTCCGGTAACTTTAACCGGAATATGAATTATTACAGGCTTTTCATTAAATATTTCAAAAAAATCGGCGTGTAAAATACGATCGCTAACAGGATGATATTGAATGTCTTGCAAAATAGCATGATATTCTTTATCTTGAATATTTAGTTTTACGGTAAATGCATCAGGAGTATAAACAAGTTGTTTAAAACTGGTTTCTTCAGCAACAAAATGTATTTGTTCTTTTCCTCCATACAAAACACAAGGAACTTTTCCTTCGTTTCTGTGTTTTTTTGCATCTTTTTTCCCTACGTTCTCTCTTGGAGAACCGCTAATAGATACTGATTTCATAAAAAATAAAATTTAAATGTTAAAATAATAAAATTATAAAATTGGATTAAATTTAAAATGCGTACTAATAGATTCATAATTGTGTACACGTCCTATTACATCTGCAAAGAGATGTGAAACAGATAAGACGGTTATTTTTTTACATTCTTGTTTCAGTGGAATGGTGTCGCTAACAATTATTTCTGTTAAGGCTGATTTTTCAAGTCGTTCAATCGCTTTTCCTGAAAGGATAGGATGAGTAGCAATAGCTCTTACACTTTCGGCACCTTTTTCTATCAACATATCAGCTGCTTTGGTAATAGTACCAGCGGTATCAATAATATCATCTACAAGAATTACGTTTTTCCCTTTTACATCGCCGATAACCGTTAGTTTATCTACTTCGTTCGCTTTAATACGTTGTTTGTAGCAAATTACTAAGTCGGAGTTTAGAAATTTAGAATAGGCAACCGCTCTACGGGTACCTCCAGTATCGGGCGACGACATGGTAAGGTTTGAAAGATTCAGATTTTTAATATAAGGTACAAACATAGAAGATCCATATAAATGATCAACTGGTACATCAAAAAATCCTTGTATTTGGTCGGCATGAAGATCCATGGTAATAATGCGGTCAACGCCGGCAGCACAAATAAGGTTCGCAATTAATTTTGATGCAATAGGAACACGTGGTTTGTCTTTACGGTCCTGACGAGCATATCCCAAATAAGGGATAACCGCTACAATTGTTTTGGCAGATGCTCTTTTGGCAGCATCTATCATCATTAAAAGTTCAAATAAATTATCGGAAGGAGCAAAAGTAGATTGAATAATAAACATTTCTGTCCCTCGAACTGTTTCTGCAAAAGAAGGTTGAAATTCACCATCACTAAAAGTGGAAAAATTAATTTGACTTAATTTTTTTCCGTAACATGCTGCTATTTTTTCAGCAAGATAATGAGTTGCTCTACCGGATACAATACTAACCATAGGAGGATATATATTATGTATAACCTTGATTTAAAAAGAATTATACGTATAATTATAATTAGGGTGCAAATTTACTGCTTTTATTTCATTTGCTCAAGAAAAAAATAAAATAAGTGAAAAAATACTTTGATTATTCACATAATCAATATTTTAAATAAAGAGAATGGCTGTAAAATATTTTATTTTTTGTGTATTAAAATTTATGAATACCTTTGTAAGCCCAATTTCATAACGAATGCCCGGGTGGCGGAATTGGTAGACGCGTTGGTCTCAAAAACCAATGAGAGCAATCTCGTGCGGGTTCGATTCCCGCCCCGGGTACAAAACAGAGTGAGAGTGAGAGCCTGCCTACCGCAGGCAGGCGAAAGCGAACACTCTCACTCTGTTTCTCAAATCTCACCTGCCTTTAATACCGGCAGGCAAGATCTCAAACTCACTCTTAACTTTATGTTCGATTTCCAAAAATTTTTGTTTATACTAAAGCTAAAGATTTTGCTTTCGGTAATATTGTTTTTCTAAATCAAAATCATTTTGATAAATCCATAAACAAATCCCGATAAACATTGTTTAAAAAACCGCTCTATAACAATTTTTTTGAAAAGAGAGCATAGAACGGAATTTGTATATTTTCAATATTTTTCCCACGTTTAATAAAGATAATAAATACAAAATACAATACTGCGTAAATAAAAATAATTATTTTTAGTGTATATTTGATATAGTATATTATAAACAA
>DAOLWT010000032.1:0-12942 GCA_035421345.1 Bacteroidales bacterium | reverse complement strand
ATAAAACTATTCATATGTTTGAGTGAAACCCACCCATGTTTGATAAAACTATTCATATGTTTGAGTGAAACCCACCTATGTTTGATAAAACTATGCGTATGTTTGAGTGAAACCCCCTTATGTTTGAGAAAACTATGCGATTGTTTAACCGAAACCCCCTTATGTTTAATAAAACTATGCGATTGTTTAACTAAAACCCCTTATGTTTGAAAAAATAAAATCTTTTTAGCACAAAACACCGTTGTTTTCGAAAAACAAGATTAAAATAATATTAAAAACAGTAAAAGCTTCAACAGTAAAAGCATTTAAACAGGGTTTTTGTAGAAAATATCAAAATATTTTAAATTAAATTCTACTTTTGTTTTATAATATATAACTGAAAAGCAGTTGTTGCAGACATTAAAAAACGATTTTATTATTATTTAGAGACCTATGGCAAAATTTATTTCAGGAGAAGAGCTAGAAAAAGTTATTTATGATATTATTTGGGATGCAAAAAAACACTATTAATTGTTTCTCCTTTTATTAAACTAGACGATTATTTTAAACGCTTATTCGATAATCATGCAAACAACCCGAGTCTTCATTTGATTATTGTTTTTGGAAAAAATGAAGGTTCCCCTTCTAAAAGTTTGAGTAAAATAGACTTTGAATATTTTAAGAAATTTTTAAATATAAGTATTATTTATGTACCCAATCTTCATGCTAAATATTATGGTAATTTAACGAAAGGGGTTATTAGCTCAATTAATCTTTACGATTATTCGTTTAAAAATAATATTGAATTTGGCGTATATTCTAAAGTAAATATGTTAAATAAACTTATAACTACAGAAGATCAAAAAGCATGGAATACGTGTATACAAATTGCAGAGAATAATGAAGCCGTTTTTATTAAACGACCTGTTTATGAAAAGAAATTAATAATTATGAAGAATTATATTAAGTCGGATGTGCTTCACGATATTACCGAAAACATGTATAATTTATTTAATCCTAATGCGAAGTCACACGTAATAAAAAGGATAAAAGACTTTAAGGAATCAATAGAATTAGGTTCTAAACAGAGTGAAAGACCTAACAGAGAAAAATTTGAAAAGCCGAATAAAGGCTTCTGTATAAGAACAGGCGTTCAAATTCCATTTAATCCAAATCGTCCATTAAGTGAAGAAGCGTATAAAGTTTGGGCAAAATATGGTGAAGTAGATTTTCCTGAAAATTATTGTCATAAAACAGGAAGGCCTTCAAACGGTAAAACATCATTTAATCATCCTATTTTATAAATAAAACCCAATTCAGACAGGGTTCTAAACCCTGTCAGAGTTTTTTAAACCCTATTTCTTTAAAGCCAGTACCGTTGTTTTCTTAATATGTTTTACATTCCCTTTTATATCCATTATTTCCAAATAAATAATATATATCCCTTCGGGAGCTGTTTCATGTTCATCTGTTACGCCATCCCAAGAAAAAGAACCCGATACTCCACATAATGTTTTAGGAATTAATTGTCGGATTAACCTTCCATTCGCATCATAAATAGCTATAGAACAAAAATACCCTGCTTCTTCAAAAGAATAATTAATCGTTAATACATCTTGATAGCCATCGTTATCGGGAGAAAAAATATCGGGAGAAAGTTGAATCAGGGTATTGGATAATTGTTCGGAAACATATTGCGAGTTTATATACCCGGGTGTTCCAAAACCAACTGTTTCGGCAGCAGAATGCCAATTTGTTTTATCGTTTGAAGCGTTGTTAAAATGGATTCTTTCAAGTGAAACCCCTTTGGTTGAAGCAAGTAACGGATTATGCATTTCTGCCGAATAAGTAAGCATATCGAGTTTAAGACTTAAATTTTTTAATGCAAGTACCGCAATACCTGCTTCTTTATTAAAATTGGGAAAAGTAGCAAGTTTAATAAATTCGTTCGAGTTGCTTGTAGTGTACTGACTTTTTACTATATCGGGCTCTGTGCTTAGCAATATGTATTCTTTAGGAAAAATTAATTGTCCTTTGGAACCTATATCACTAATGTCTTCTAATTTCTGAGAAATGGTATCATAAGAACATAATACGAAAGAATTTAATCCGATAACCTTTTCAGAACGATTATAAATCTCAATATAATCTACCCCTTCATTCATAGGGTCGAATAGTATTTCATTTATAATAATATCGTTTTGTGCAGGAATTTCCGGAATAGCAAAATGATTCGTACTGTTTATTTCTAATTTATTCCCTACACAGTCGGTAAGCGTATCTTTGCATGTAAGCGTATAAATAATACCACTTTGAAATAAAGTAGCAAATTCTAATATAACCGATGAATAATTCGGTTTAACAGGGCTTACCGATATAGGGTATCCAAGATTATTATCAACAAAAAACGAAGTAGGTTTCTTCAAGAAAAGACTATCCATGGCTTCATCGAAATAAACCTGAATTTGTTTATCGTTTAATAAATTAATATGTGTTAACAAAGGCGCTTTTCCATCGGGATTAGAATTTTTCACCGAATTAATTTTGCCGGGAGTACCTCCATTCATGCTAGATGATGATAGCCAGTTATTTTTTTCTGCACACGGATTAGCGGGGTCAATAAGCTCAAGCGACCATCCTCCGTTTTTCTTGTATTCATCGTTATGCCATGAATTAGAATAACTAACAGCATGTATTATTCGATTAGAAGAATCCGACAAAATAAGTGTTTGTCCTTCGTTTGCCAACGAAAAAGAAGTAAATCCAATACAGTCGCCATATTTAGAGAAAGAAGGAATTGCTGTTTCGTTACATACAATTAAAAAACTGTCGGGTTTTAAAACAATAGCAGGAAAAATCTTTTTGGAATTCCCTACCGTTAATATCCAGTTTTTAAGATGAACAGGATAAGCAGAACGATTGTAGATTTCAATATATTCGGCATTAGGCAATGCGACTAAAGGTTCCGGATCGGCCATAATTTCATTAATAATAATATCAAATGTATTTGCCTCATTCAACAAAAATGGATGTTGTTCAGGTATCATCATATTATTGTTAATATCCCGAATATTCGATACCTCCAACGAATAATTTATTTTTTGTTGAAAATCCGGAGAAAAAGATAAATGAACAAGCGCACGATTTACCTTATCTTTTATGGCTGTTAAGGGATGCCCCATATTTTGATTAACAACATAATTTGACATATTTTCAGTGGTAGTATCTGTTATTTCTTCCGAAAACATAATATCTAATTGAGAAGGAGATATTATTTGAACAGACTTAATAAAAGGAGCAATGGTATCGGCAATAATAGGAAGTATGTAAAAATCATCGAAATAAAATTTAGTAGCATAGCTGCTGGTATATTTACAAAAAATACCAAAAAATTGAGTTGTGGTAAAACTATCGTCGAATCCTATTCCTTCTAGTGCAAAATTAAATCCGCCACTTTGGTCGGAATATAATTTCCAATTTCCGATATTATCACGGGTAACTTTTATTCGAAGAATATTCGAAGAATTGTTTGTATAGGCAATGGTTCCTGCAATAATTTTTTTAAAGATATTCCCGCTTTGTTTAAATAATGCAATGCTGTCGTTGGCTTCCCCAATCTGAACAAAATACCCATTTAAATAAGCAGAGAGGTCCGATTGATCGGAAATCAAATAAACGCGCGCATTGTTATTAGTGGAAGTAGCCAATGACAGTTTAACCCAGAACCCCCATTCGATATTGTGCATAAGAGAATTAGAAGTATATAAAAAAGCGGTATCGGCACCCGTTGAATTTAAATGAAGCTGAAAAGAACTATTTATTTCAAATTTGCCGGTATCACCTTGCCAGCAAACATAATGCGTAAAATTACCGTCAGCGAAATTATCGTTAACCTGACAAAATATAGATAAAGGGAATAAAAAAAGGAATAGAAATAATTTTTGCATAATAAATTATTTTATAGGTTAAAAGTTGTAAAAGTATTAATTTTGCAAAATAAATTAAACATTTAATTTTTTATGAAATTAGCAGTAGTAGGAGCCACCGGTTTGGTTGGCAATGTAATGATTAAAGTGTTGGAAGAAACACATTTTCCGGTAACTGAATTTATACCGGTTGCTTCAGCCAAATCTGTTGGAAAAGAAGTTATTTTTAATAAAAAAACGTACTCGGTTCGTACATTAGAAGAATGTATTGAAGAAAAACCAACGATAGCTATTTTTTCAGCAGGTTCTGCGGTTTCAATGGAATGGGCTCCTAAATTTGCGCGAGTAGGAACTACGGTAATCGATAATTCGTCGGCATGGAGAATGCACGAAAAAGTGCCTTTAGTAATTCCTGAAGTGAACGCACATGTAATAAAAGAAAGAGACCGTATTATTGCCAATCCGAATTGTTCAACCATTCAAATGGTAATGGCATTAGCACCTTTACATAAAAAATTTAAAATAAATCGAATTGTTGTTTCTACATATCAATCGGTTACCGGTACGGGTGTAAAAGCAGTTAAACAGTTAAATAACGAACGACAAGGGATAAAAGGAGAAACCGTATATCCATATCAAATCGATTTGAACGTAATTCCGCATGGAGGCACATTTTTACATACCGGTTATACAACGGAAGAAATAAAATTAGTAGATGAAACACGCAAAATATTAAATAATAACGATATTTTGGTTACAGCTACCGTTGTGCGTGTTCCTGTATTTGGAGGACATTCGGAAGCTGTTAATATTGAATTTCATGAAAATTATGAAATAGAAGAAGTAAAGTATATTCTTTCGAATACCCCCGGTATTATTCTTCAAGATGATATTTTAAATTCGGTATATCCTGTTCCTATACAAGCCGAAGGGAAAAACGAAGTATTTGTAGGTCGTTTGCGAAGAGATGAAACTCGTCCGAGTGCATTAAATATGTGGATAGTAGCCGATAATTTACGTAAAGGAGCAGCAACCAATGCAGTTCAAATAGCCGAATATTTAGTAAAAACATTTATAAACGAGCCCGAAAAACAAAAGGTATAAATCGGTATTATTCTGCTAGAACAATAATTTTATTTTTCTGCATTTCAACAACCCCGCTTTTTATTTCAAAATAGCGGGTTTGTTTTTCAGCATCAATTACTTTTATTTTTCCTTTGGTAAGGGTAGATACAATAGGGGCATGGTTGTTTAATATTTCAAACAAGCCATCGGTTCCTGGGAATTGAGCTAAGCTTACTTCTCCGGAAAATATTTTTTTATCGGGGGTAATAATTTCTATATACATACTTCAAATTTAATAAAAATTATTTAATTTTTGTTTTAAACACAGGGATACTATAAAAAAGAGAGTAATTAAAACCAATAGCAGATTTAACATTCCCTTTGCCGTAACCTGGTATCCAATAGATGGTATTTTCTGCTTCTTTTGTTTTATGTAGCAGAATACGTGCTCTTAATGACCATCCGAAATAAAAATTTTTAATCACTTCTGCTCGTATCCCGCCTGTTAACTCAATCCATTGGGCTAGGGAAGATTTTGAAGAAATAGTTCCGTTATAGTTACCCCAATAAGAATCCTTAATTAAAATATCGTTAACGGTATGGTTAAAAAAACTCATTCCATAACGACATCCTAAGAAAAATAATTCTTTATCGTGAATGGTTTTAGGTTTAAGCAAATTGTAATCAACACCAAGTCTATAATAATTCCCATTCGAGGTATAATTATATAAAGAATCTTTTTTTAAATGAATGTTATTAAATCCTATTTCTATGGTGGGGATATAATTCTTTTTAAGTTCTACGTCGGCAGAAAATTCAAGTGCTTTTCGATCGGGATTCAGCAACAATAATGAAAACCTTGAAATATCGATACCTAAACGAAGGGCGTATGTTTTTTCAGTCTGAGAGAAAACAGGCATAGAAAAAACAAAAAGAATATAAAGATTAAAAATAAATACGTAGGTCTTCTTCATTTTCTGTATCAATATTTCTATTTATAATAGAAATGGAATCGAATTTGTTTTTAGTAAAATCAATATTAGTTATATTAAATATACTTGCAAAACCGCATTCTTTCGAAATAAATCGAATATTGTGCGAATAATGAAAAGTTAAGGTATCTAAGGTATCGTTGCTATTAAATACAAAAGAGCACTTATCATTATTTTGATTTAACGGAAGAAAGAGGGTCGCTAAATTTTTGTTGTCATATAAAGTACTATCCATAGCATTCATTCCGTAAACAGTAAGACTGTCGATAGATGTGAGTACTATTTTTTTATTACTATTTTTATAAAACCCGATTTGTAGCAATGCTTTTGTTTTTTCATCACAGGTGTTTTCTTCACAAGAGTAGAAGAAAGGAATAAAAAAAAGGAATAAAAAAATAATATATTTCATGTATAACACTAGCGCTATTAGCTATCTTTCAGATGTATTATTTAGTGTGAATGTTTAAAGAAGCGTGCTTGTTTTATTTCGCTTCTTCAATCATTTTTTTACCTTTTTCTATCGCTTCTTCAATAGTTCCAACCATGCTGAAAGCCATTTCAGGATATTCATCTACTTCTCCATTCATAATCATTTTAAATCCTTTAATGGTATCTTCAATGCTTACAAAAGCACCTGGTATTCCGGTAAACTGGGTAGCCACAAAGAAAGGTTGCGATAAAAATCGTTGAACTCTTCTAGCCCGACTTACAATCAATTTATCTTCTTCCGAAAGTTCGTCCATTCCAAGAATAGCAATAATATCCTGAAGTTCTTTATACCGTTGTAAAATTTCTTTTACTCGTTGAGCTGTATTATAATGATCAGCACCAACAATATCAGGGGTAAGAATACGAGAAGTAGAATCGAGCGGGTTAACGGCAGGATAAATACCTAATTCCGATATTTTACGGTCTAATACGGTAGTTGCATCTAAGTGAGCAAAGGTAGTAGCAGGAGCAGGGTCGGTTAAATCGTCGGCCGGTACATAAACGGCTTGAACGGAAGTAATAGAACCTCTTTTTGTAGAGGTAATTCGTTCCTGCATAATACCCATTTCAGTTGCTAATGTAGGTTGATAACCAACAGCAGAAGGCATACGTCCGAGAAGAGCAGAAACTTCGGAACCGGCTTGTGTAAAACGGAAGATATTATCCATAAAGAATAAAATATCTCTTCCGCCGGTAGTTTCATCGCCGTCGCGGAAATATTCGGCAAGCGAAAGTCCAGATAAAGCAACACGGGCACGGGCACCTGGAGGTTCGTTCATTTGTCCGAAAACCAGCGCCAGCGTAGATTCTTTTAACTCTTCGGGATCAACCAAACTTAAATCCCAGCCTCCTTTTTCCATCGATTCTTTGAACTTTTCACCATAACGGATTACATTCGATTCAATCATTTCGCGTAGTAAATCATTTCCTTCACGGGTTCTTTCTCCAACTCCAGCAAATACCGATAAACCGGAATATCCTTTGGCAATGTTGTTTATTAACTCCATGATAATAACTGTTTTTCCAACACCGGCTCCTCCAAATAATCCAATTTTTCCTCCCTTTGCATAGGGTTCAATCAAATCTATTACTTTAATCCCCGTAAATAAAACTTCTTTCGAGGTAGATAAATCTTCAAAACGAGGCGGATCTCGATGAATGCTGTTGAGTTTGCCTTTGGGTACATCTTTCATCCCATCAATGGTTTCTCCGATTACATTAAATAATCGACCTCTTACATATTCCCCGCCGGGTACAGATATAGGCATACCTAAATCAGTAACCAACATCCCTCTCGATAATCCATCGGTTGAATCCATTGCAATAGTACGTATCGTGTCTTCTCCAATATGCTGTTGACATTCTAATATTACTTTTTGTCCGTCGGGTCTTTTAACTTCTAGGGCATCATATATATTGGGAAGTTTTTCTTGTTGCTCAAATACAACATCAATTACGGCGCCAATAATTTGAGCAATTTTACCTGTATTTGCTGACATAAAATTATATATATATTATAAATAGATTTTCGCAAACGAAATTAGGATTTTTATTCAAATCAAACAACCTTTCGCTAATAATATTTTATTAATTTTGTTATAAATCGATGAGTTTATTTCGATTTAAGATAAAAAAATAGTATTTGAAGGTATATAAAAAAATAGAAGATATTGTCCCCTTGCAAAATGCAGTTGTTGCTACTGGTACGTTCGATGGGATACATAAAGGACATCAGTTTATTATTTCACGAGTAAAACAAAGAGCCCTTGAATTAAATGGACAATCGGCTATTATTACATTTAATAATCATCCCCAAATAGTGCTTAATCCAACAGAAAAAGAGTTGTTTATATTAAATACAGAAACCGAAAAAATACAATTGTTGGAAAAAATGGGAATAGACCATTTAATTATTATCCCTTTTACACCCGAATTTGCCACTACTTCGTACAGCGATTTTGTAAAGAACATATTAGTTGAAAAATTGCATGTTAGAAGGCTAATAATGGGATATGATCATCATTTTGGCAAAGATAGAACGGGTTCGTTTCAGCATTTATCGGATTTTGGGAAAATGTTTCATTTTGAAACAGAAAAATTAAATGCTCAAAAAGTGGAAAATAAAGAAATAAGCTCTACAAAAATTAGAAAAGCATTATTGTCGGGAAATATCGTATTAGCTAATTCGTATTTAGGATATGAATACTTTTTAAACGGAAAAGTGGTTCATGGAAATCGTATTGGGCAAACAATGGGTTTTCCAACAGCAAATATAGAAACCGATGATCCATATAAATTAATTCCGGCAAACGGCGTTTATGCCGTAAATGTAGAATATAAAGGAGAAATATGCGGGGGGATGCTCAATATTGGTTCACGCCCTACTATTTCAAATGATAAAAAAACCATAGAAGTCCATATTTTTAATTTTGAGAAAGATATATATTCGGAATATTTAAACGTTATATTTGTGAAGAGATTAAGAGATGAAATAGCATTTCCGGGAATACCGGAGTTAAAAGTACAATTAGAAAAAGATAAAGAAAACGCATTAACTATTTTGTCAAAATATTAAAAATAATGAAGAAGATAGGATTAACGTTTTTATTTTTATTATGGGGGTTTTTCGGTTCAGGCGTTTTTGCACAACTCCTAAGCACCGAAGAATTAAAAAAGAAACCGATATATACCAATTTAAGTACCGCTATTAAAAATCCGGAAAAAGTATATCGATTAAGTTTAAAAAAGCAAAAACTAAAAGAAATTCCCGAAAGTGTTTTTTTACTTAAAAACTTGCAGGAATTAAATATTAGCAGAAATAAGATTAAAGCAATTCCAAAAGAAATTGCGCAATTAAAAAACCTGGAAATACTAGATGCTTCTTTAAATAAAATTGATACGGTTTATGCTGAAATAGGGGAGTTGGTGAATATAAAAGAACTTAATTTAAGTCAAAATTTTATTTCTTATTTACCCTCTTCTATCGGCAATCTAAATAAAATGGTGTTGCTTGATTTATGGAAAAATTATATATCTGTATTCCCTTTCGAAATATCAAATCTTCAAAAAACACTCAAAGTGGTCGATTTAAGAGTAAATATGATTAAGGATGAGGAACAGGAAGAAATATCTAATTTATTACCCGAAACAAAAATTTCCTTTTCGTTAGATTGTAATTGTAATTAAAAGCCCTTTTCAAAACTACCATGCAACGGTATGACCGAAGATGGAAACAGTAGTTGAGTTTGTTTTGCGTGCAATATCTACCGCTCCTTGTCCATCAATAATACGCACATTTCCTTTATAAGTAACAGAGCCTTTTATTGATAAAAGATCGGAATGATGGGTAACATCTTTTGCAGAAGAAGAAAAAGTACCTTTATAGGTAGTAACTCCATTTAAGGTAAGCTCTGTCGACCAATTACTACTGCCATCATTATATAAGTAAATATATTTTATATCGGTCATATTAAAAATTAAATCGGCTGTTGTAACCTTTGTTGTAGTATCGTAAGCATCGGTACCTGTAATAATAACGGAACCTCCTAAAATATTAACATTTACGTTTATATTTCCAACTGGCATGGTATCTAATACTTCGTTAAATATTTCAACGTATGTTTTAATTATCGTATTTCCCACCGATTTATAAAAATTATCATCAGAAATAATGCTTGTATCGTCGTTGTTGTTATTGTCTTTGCATGCTGTAATAAAAAGGAATGCAAAAGAAAGAATTAAGAAATATCGTGCTTTTTTCATTTTCAAAAAATTTAATAATATCAAATATACAAAACAATTAGATGTGTTTTAATTAAAATATCAAAAAAAATAATGTTATGCTTCGTCTATCCAGTCTCCATTATCTTTTATAAGCTGTATTAATGCATCTAAGGCTTCATTTTCATTAATATTTCGTCTAACAAGTGTTTTGTTTTTATACAAATTAATTTTCCCGGGTAAACTACCAACATAACCATAATCAGCATCGGCCATTTCGCCGGGCCCGTTAACTACACAACCCATAATAGCAATTTTTAATCCTTTTAAATGACCGGTATATTGCTTTATACGGTCTATTGTTTCAAGAATATTATAGGAGGTTCTGCCACAAGTAGGACAAGAAATATATTCTGTTTTATAAATTTTGGAGCCAATAGATTGAAGAATATCGGATGCTGTTTTCTCTATTAGATTCGTATTTATTTGTTCGGCTTCTAACCAAATACCATCGCCTAATCCATCAACCATTAGAAAGGCAATATCGGATGCAGCATAAATCATAAATTCTTCTTCGCTTAGGTCGGTATACGTTCGTTTAATAATAACAGGGCATTTGCAATGTAGCTGAATAAGCTGAAAAAATATTTTTCTTAAATCATATATATTGTCGGACTCAATTATAAGAACAATGTGCTCATCCTCTTTTATTTTACTAATAAAATCGGGGGTAAGATTTGTATTCGATAGTAAAATAAAATTTAATTCCGAGGATTTCTTTTTAGTTAATAAATACTCCTCCATTCTAAATAAAGGGAACAAGCTGTCTTTTTTTACCCATTGATGTAATGGAATAATAACAGGAGCTGTCGTTTTTGTATTAACAACTGATAAATTGGGTGTATAAATAAAATCTATATTTTCCGAAGATTTATCAGTTTGAATGGCAGATATAATTACGGGCGGATTATTTTTTCCGATATTCTTTATTTGATGGGTAAATCTTTTATAATATTCAAAAGGATTAATAGGAGATTCTTCCATTTGATTGTTGGAAGCAAAATAATTAATAGAATACCGATTAGCAATTGTTTTTGCCACTGGGACTTCTGCTTCCGGGTTTTCTGTAAGGGAAACTCTAATGGTATCGCCAATACCATCGTGAAGCAAAGCACCTATTCCGGCAGCCGATTTTATACGTCCTTCCATTCCCGATCCGGCTTCAGTTACTCCTACATGAAGCGGATAATCCATTCCGTTTTTCATCATTCGGTGAACTAACAAACGATATGCTTCCACCATAATTTTAATATTGCTCGCTTTCATAGAGAGAACAATATTTCGAAAATCAAGAAATTCGCAAATTTGTATAAATTCCAATGCCGATTCAACCATTCCCAATGGTGTATCTCCGTAACGACTCATAATTCGGTCGGATAAAGAACCATGGTTGGTACCTATTCGAATAGCCGTATTATTTTCTTTACAAATTTTTATTAACGGACTTATTCTTTCTTTAATATGTTCTAGCTCTTCCTGATATTCGAAATCGGAATAGTCTATTTTTTCATTTTTCTTTTTATCAACATAATTGCCTGGATTAATTCGAACTTTTTCAACAATACGAGCGGCTATTTCGGCAGCTAAGGGGTTAAAATGAATATCGGCAATAAGTGGCACAGTATACCCTTTTTCGGAAAGCTCTTTTTTTATTTTTGCTAAGTTTTCTGCTTCCTTTGGACCTTGAGCCGTTATGCGTACATAATCGCAACCGGCATCTACAAGTCGAATTGTTTGATTAACAGTAGCTGTAGTATCCATGGTATTTGTATTCGTCATGGATTGAATACGAATCGGATGATGTCCTCCTAAAGGAATATCCCCTATATGAACCACCCTCGTTTTAAAGCGAGCATAGGAGATTAAATTATTACAATATCTATTTTCTGATTTCAAAATGCACCAATTAATACAACAAATTTAATGAAAAGATTGTTTAAAAAGTATTTATTGAAAGATATGTAGGGTGAAAAAATATAGATAAAACGATTAAAAGAAATTTGCCAAAACGAAAATATTTCTTTGCCCGACAAAAATGAAGTTTAATTAATGATATTAAATTTATCCCAATCGAGCGAAACAGGAAAATGTTCGCGACATGATTGTAAAAATGAATATGAAAGCGAAGCATATTCAATAGATTCCAACTTAGACGGAATTTGTTTCATAATATTTCCTTTTGGATCAATAATCATAGAATCGCCCGAAAAAGTAGTTCCTTTTCCATCGGTACCTATTCTATTAACAGCAATTACATATGCTTGATTTTCTATAGCTCTGGCTATTAACAAGCTAATCCAGGGATACTTTCTCGTTTCTGCCCAATTGGCTACGTAAATTAAACAATCGTATTTAAAGGTATTATTTTCGAAAGTATTCATACTCCATACCGGAAAACGAAGATCGTAGCAAATAAGGGGACAAAAATTCCATGCTTTTATGCTTGGAAAAATTCTTTTTGAGCCGGCAGAAAACACTTCATGTTCTCCGGAGAACCGGAATAAATGCTTCTTATCGTAATATTGATAATCCCCATCGGGTTGCATCCAGTATAGTCGGTTATAAAAATATCCATTCTCTTTTGTTAAAATACTGCCTGTAATTACACAATTTTTCTCTTTGGCTTTGTTTTTAATCCACTCCCATGATTTTCCATGTAAAGGTTCTGCACATGTTGATGGATTCATGGAAAAAGCCGTATTAAACATTTC
>DAOLWT010000031.1:0-13488 GCA_035421345.1 Bacteroidales bacterium | reverse complement strand
CTCTGTTAAGTTAGATATTTATTTCTAATTAATGAAATACTGGCAATTGGTATAACTACTTGTCGAAATTGGGTTTAGGGATATAATTCATTCTGTTTAAAATAGACGCTCTATATCGAGCAGTATAAGCAGATGGATTTAAAACACTAAATTTATTTGGATTTGGAAGTACCGAAATTAAAGATGCTGCTTCATACTTTGTTAATACGGATGCCGATTTTTTAAAATATTTTTGAGAAGCCGCTTCTACTCCAAAAATACCATTTCCTAATTCAACTACATTTAAATATTCTTCCATTATTCGCTCCTTTCCCCAAATTATTTCTATTAATATGGTAAACCATGCCTCTAGTCCCTTTCTTAAATAACTACGTTTAGGCCATAAAAAAACATTTTTAGCGGTTTGCTGACTTACGGTACTTCCCCCTTTAATTTTTTTTGTATTTTTTTTATTCGAATTATATGCTTTTCTCATCGCATCAAAGTCAAATCCATTGTGTTCGAGAAACATATCATCCTCTGCAGCTAAAACCGCTTGAAATAAATAAGGAGACATTTTATCTACAGAAACCCATTTATGTTTTATTTGAACTGTTTGATTATTTTTCATCATTTCATTAGAACGAATAAACATAAGCGGAGTAACTGGGAGAGAAACAAATTTATATACGGTTACTGTTAAAACACTTAGCAAGATAAATGCAAAAATTAAATACAAAACGTATTTAAATAGTCTTTTTATTTTACTTCCTTTCGCCATAATTATATTTTCGTTTGCGAAATTAACAGAAAACTACTTATTAAAAAAATCATTCATTTAAACATGACAGAAAATTTTTAGTATTTTTGGCTTTCCTAATAGCAACAGAAAAGAAAAATACATGATAAAATCGTATACATTCCGAATTTTTACTTTACGATTTCTATTCTCCCTTGTTTTTGTAAGTATTTTAATTCATTCTGCCGATTTGTATGCCCGTGCCGGAGGAGGTGGTGGTGGTGATTATGGCGGTGGAAACGGAGATGGAGGCGATTTAATTGGGATAATTATATATATTTTAATGATGCTCCCCTTCCCTTGGAATATAATTACTATTGGGGTTATTCTCTTTTTTGCTTATTGGGGAAATAAAAAAGCAAAACAACAAACGGTATTAAATCAACTCCCTACTTATCAAATTACCGACAGACAAAAAACCGTTGAGAAATATGTAATGGAAAATCCGACTTTTGATTTAGATGAGTTTAAATCGAAAGTTAGACGCGCCTTTATACAGATACAAGAAGCATGGATGCTGAAAGACATGAAAAATGTTAGAAAATATATCAGCGATGGGATGTATCAACGAATGAATATTCAATTTAAAATGATGAATATTTTAGAACAAAAAAATATAATTGAAAATCTTCTTGTTAAAAATATTGTAATCGATAAAATTGAACACGATGGGAAATTTGATATTATTCATGTTGCCATACACGCTTCCATTGTAGATCGTTTTATAAGTTCAAAATATCCCCATTTAAGTAAAGGTGGTGCTGAAGAATTTGTAGAATATTGGTCGTTTATTAAGAAAAGAGGAATTACTGAAAAAAATTTATACGATACACAAAATTGTCCTAAATGTGGTGCAGAACTACCTCATAATGCCGGGGATGTTAGTCAATGTAGCTTTTGCAAAACATATACGAACTTAGGCGATTACGACTGGATTCTTTCGGAAATAACACAGGCAGAAGATTATATAAATACCTCAGCTAAAACATCAAAAGAATCGAGCTTATCAACAAAAATTAATTCATTAATTCAATCGGATGAATCTTTTTCTATTCAAAATATTGAAGATAAAGCCAGCAACGGTTATCTTCAGATAATTACTTCGAAAGTTTTAAAAGACGCTTCTATTATGCGAAGATTTGTAAGTAATACCTTATATGAAAAGCTTCAGTATTTTGAGCCGGAGAACATGGTTTTTAATAGAATTTTCCTGAATGATGTAACACTCATAGGTGCCTACCAAAATGAAAACCAAAATACACTTGCAGTTGCTATAAAATCATCGTACCAACGCGTATTACTCGAAAATGAAAGAGCCGTATTAATAGACCCTGTTATGCTTACACTTACGGAAATAGTGTTAATGAGTCGCGATATACAAGCACAAAACGCAAAAGGTTCTTTATACGCACATGTTTGTCCGGTTTGTGCAGGCCCTTTGAAAGACACAAGCGATATTCATTGTCAGTATTGTGGTTCTGAACTAAATAGCACCAAAAACGAATGGATAATAACTGCCGTTTTTAATGTTTCTGAATATAGAAATTATCAAAACCAATATCAGGATAATATTGTTGCAGGAATAGATATTGGCAAATTAGATAATTTATATGATGTAAGAGATTATGCTTTTAATAATGTATTAGTGGTATTGGCCGCCGACCGAAATTTTGAAATGCAGGAAATGGAAATGGCCCAGAAGCTTGCAAAAAAATGGGGTTATCAAACAGAACGAATTCAGCCTATGTTTGAAATGGCTAAAAATAAAAGTTTAGTTATTCGAATGCCGGAAGATATGAAAAAGCGAATTAAAATATTTAAGTTGATGAATAAAGCAGCTGCTATTGATGGATTTATATCTGAAGAAGAAAAATTACTACTTGAAAATGTTCAACAACAATATCTGCAATAAAATTATTCTTAATTATTTCCAATTCGATGGAGGTTTATTCCATATACTTTCTTTATTGACTTTCTTATTTTCCGGTTGTTCTATATAATCTATAGGGATTGTAATCATATCCGAATAATGAAAAGTAAATAATAAAATAGGAATACCAATTCCCCCTGCTAAACATGATAATACAATAGCGCCTGTACTTGGTTTTCTTTTAATAACTAATTGTCCTACCGTTTTCCCTTCATATTTTGCTTCCAAATTTGTTTTTTGAGGAAATCCTGTACGTTTAATTTCGGCTGTACCTTTTCCTTTATATTCATTATTTGCATATATTTCCACATTGGAATTATTCACTAAAATAGTTGAAGTTCCGCAACTTAACATAAAAGTTAAAATTACAAAGGTGAAACCTATTTTAAAAATAAAGGCTCTCATTAGAATAATATAGCTGCATTAATCATAAAATACATAGGTGCTTGATTTTTTACCTCATAAAATGGGATATTAAAAGAACCATTTATTCTAAAGTTTACGTTAGAAGTTCTATTAAAAATATATCCTCCATTAATAAACATACCTAAACCCCCTTCTGAATCGTATTCATAGTAATAATTAGGGTCGTTATTGGTTTTAAAATTCACGGAAGTTCCTTGCCATGCAATACTACCGCCAATATAGGGCGTATTTTTTGCTTTGCTGAAAGGATATAACCCAGAAACGCGGATATCGTAAATTTTAACATCACCAAAAAGAAAATCAGCTTGAACATCAAGAATTACATCACGTAAATCGTGAGAAAGTATCAATCCAAATCCGGCCGAAGAATTATTTTCAACATTGTTTAGCATTGAGAAAGCGCCGGAAATGCTGACACCATAATTAGTTGTAGCTTTTACTTTCGTTAACTCTTTAGAATCATATTGTGTTACCGTATAAATATCATCAACGTTTACACTTTTTGCTTCTGTATTAAAATTATTGGCAATTTTTTGCAGAATAGGGTCTAAATCATCGGGTGATTTTGCTTTTAAGACATCACTCCAAACCTTACTTTTGTCATTCGTATTATATAAAGTCAAAGAAACGATCATCACTTCATTCAGTGCATTCATTTCTCCAATTAAAAAATATTTTGCATTTAAGGCCGAAGCATTAGCTGCAGTTTGCTCGAAAGTTTCTTTTGAATAAATGGAATCTTTAAGTTCGGGTAGTACAAGTTCATATTTATTATTCATATTTAAATATGTTTTTAATATTTTAGTTGTACTTACTTGATACTGCCAATGCATATTTTCTACTTGAAAATAAGGCATATAAATTTTGTCTTGTGATTTTGCTGTTATACTTATTATAATAAAAGCAAAAAATATAATTTTCTTTTTCATATACGTTAGTTTTAAACTTATTATTAATACACTTTAAATTAAATATACCCTATTAAATGAAAAAAATATTTTATTTATTCGTTTTCTTTCAAGACAAAATTAAATAGAGTTCATCATTTTTCAATTGCGGAAATCAATAAAAATTTAAAAAGATTTAGTAAAAAATACTAAAATGGAGAGGCTATTTGCAAATTTTGCAAAAAATGAACAAATTGTATGATATTTTTAATTAATAGAAGTCATTTTCTATGAAAATAAATTATAATACATCTATTAAATTATATCGCTTTCAATTTATCTATTATTTGCAAAGGGTTTTTTGAAGAAAAAATATAATTTCCTGCAACCAGCACATCGGCACCAATTTTTATTAGTTTAGCAGCATTGGTATTATCTACGCCCCCATCAATTTCTATTAGTGCTTTTGATTTTGTTGCCACTATTAGCGATTTAAGATTTACAACTTTAGCATAGGTATTTTCTATAAATTTTTGTCCACCGAAACCTGGATTAACAGACATAATACAAACTTGATCAACATCTGTAATAATTTCGGTAAGCACATCTACAGGGGTATGCGGATTAATAACAACACCGGCTTTCATTCCCAATGCTTTAATTTCATGAATAGTTCTATGTAAATGAATACTCCCCTCATAATGAACACTTAAAATATCGGCTCCAACTTCTTTAAATTTTTCAAGGTATCGTTCCGGTTGTACTATCATGAGATGAACATCTAAAGGTTTGTTTGCCGCTTGTTTAATTCTTTTTATCACCGGAAATCCAATCGTAATATTAGGAACAAAAACACCATCCATCACATCGATATGAATAAAGTCGGCTTTACTTTTATTCAAAAGTTTTATTCCGTTTTCTAAATTTATAAAATCGGCCGATAAAATTGATGGAGAGATAAGATGTTTCATGTTTTTTTAAATTAATTTAAATCGCTTCAAAATTAAGAATAAAAACTATTTAAAATAAAAAAAGTCAGATTAAAAAAACCTGACTTTTACAGTGTATTTATGTTTCATGCTATCCTAAATAAGTTTTTAATATTTTACTTCTTGAGGTATGTTTAAGTCGTCTTACTGCTTTTTCTTTTATTTGACGGACACGTTCTCTTGTTAAATCAAATTTTTCTCCAATTTCTTCCAATGTTAATGCATGTTCTCCGTTTAAACCAAAATAATATCGTAAAACATCGGCTTCTCTTTGAGTAAGGGTAGAAATAGAACGATCAATTTCTTTGCGAAGGGAATCGTATAATAATCCGGTTTCAGGAGTATTGGCATCATCATTTTTCAATAAGTCATACATATTTGTATCTTCCCCTTGAATAATGGGCGCATCCATGGAAACATGTCGACCGGAATTTCGGAGAGAATCTTTCACTTCTCCTTCTGAAATTTCGAGTAAATCGGCTATTTCATCGGGATTGGGTTCTCTTTCGTAAGTTTGTTCTAATTGCGAAAAAGCTTTATTAATTTTATTGATGGCTCCAATTTTATTTAAAGGAAGTCGTACAATACGCGATTGTTCGGCAAGAGCTTGTAAAATAGATTGGCGTATCCACCATACAGCATAAGAAATAAATTTAAAACCGCGTGTTTCATCGAAACGTTGTGCGGCTTTAATAAGTCCTAAGTTTCCTTCATTAATTAAATCAGGTAAACTTAACCCTTGATTTTGATATTGTTTAGAGACAGAAACAACAAAACGTAAATTTGCTTTGGTAAGTTTCTCTAAAGAGCGTTGGTCACCGGCTTTAATTCTTTGTGCCAGCACAACTTCTTCTTCAGCCGTTATAAGTTCTACCTTTCCAATTTCTTGCAGGTATTTATCTAACGATGCTGTTTCTCGATTAGTAACTTGCTTTGTAATTTTAAGTTGTCTCATAAATTATTTAATATGAACAACATTAATACGAAAGCAATCTATTTTAGTTACATACGTACTTTTTTATTTTTCTTCTTTAGGAGGACTGGGAGGACGAGGTAATAAAACTTTTCTGGATAATTTATATTTTCCTGTTTTTTTATCAATCTCTATCAACTTAACTTCTATTTCGTCTCCTTCTTTTAAAACGTCTTCCACTTTTTCCACTCTTTTCCAATCAATTTCGGAAATATGCAATAAACCATCTTTTCCGGGAAGTATTTCAACAAAAGCACCGAATGCCATAATATTTTTAACTCTCCCTTTATAAATTTCGCCTATTTCAGGAACAGTTACAATTCTTCTAATTCTTTCTTTCGCTGCTTCAATAGATTCTTTATTTTCAGCAAAAATGTCAATAATTCCAAATTCACCCACTTCTTCAATAATAATGGTTGCTTTGGTATCTTTCTGCATTTCCTGAATTATTTTTCCGCCAGGACCAATAACAGCACCAATAAATTCTTTGGGGATAGTCATTTTTTCTATACGAGGTACATGCGGTTTATAATCGGCTCTAGGTTCTTTAATTGTTTTTTCAATTTCCTGTAAAATATGTAATCTGCCGGCTTTGGCTTGTAGTAATGCTTCCAATAATATTTCATACGAAAGTCCGTCGATTTTAATATCCATTTGACAAGCGGTAATTCCATCGCGGGTTCCGGTTACTTTAAAATCCATATCCCCTAAATGATCTTCATCGCCTAAGATATCGGAAAGTACCGCATATTTTTTTGTTTCTGGATCGGTAATTAATCCCATTGCAATTCCGGATACTGGTTTTTTTAATTTAACGCCGGCATCCATTAACGCCATTGTTCCTGCACAAACGGTAGCCATAGATGACGATCCGTTCGATTCTAATATATCTGAAACAATTCTAATGGTATACGGATTAACATCGGAACCGGGCACCATGGGTTTTAAGGCGCGTAAAGCTAAATTCCCATGTCCTATTTCGCGGCGACTGGTACCTCTATTTGGTTTTACTTCTCCTGTTGAAAAAGAGGGGAAGTTATAATGAAGAATAAAATTATTTTTTCCTTCGAAAAAAGCACCGTCAATTATTTGTTCATCGAGTTTTGTTCCGAGGGTAACTGTTGTTAACGACTGAGTTTCGCCCCTGGTAAATACTGCAGAACCGTGAGCAGCAGGCAAATAGTCTATTTCCGACCATATTGGACGAATTTCATCGAGTTTTCTTCCATCTAAACGGGTTCTATCGTTTAATATCATATCACGCATGGCTTTTTTCTCCACATCGTGATAATATTTCTTTACTAGTGGTTTTTTGGCATCGCGTTCTTCTTCCGGAATACTTTCTAAAAATTCATTCATAATCGCTTCTAATGATTCTGAGCGTTCATGTTTGTTTTTATTTCCGGATTTAGCACACGTATATGCCTTGTTATAGGTAGCTTCAAAAATTTCTTTTTTAAGATCTTCGTCATTTACTTCATGACAATATTCTCTTTTAGGGTTCGCCTTTTCAACCATAGCAGCTAATTCCAGTTGTGCTTGACACTGTATTTTAATAGCATTATGGGCAACTTTTAAGGCTTCTAACATTTCCTGTTCCGAAATTTCACTCATTTCGCCTTCTACCATTATAATATTTTCCATAGAAGCGGCAACCATCATATCGATGTCGGCATTTTCAATTTGAGAAAGTGAGGGGTTAACAATAAATTTATTATCTACCCGAGCTACTCTAACTTCGGAGATTGGTCCGTGAAAAGGGATATTTGATACTGCGATTGCGGAAGATGCAGCTAAACAAGCCAATGCATCGGGCAAATCGTTTTTATCGGATGAAATAAGAGTTATCTGAACTTGTGTTTCCGCATGATAATCATCTGGGAATAAAGGACGTAATGCACGATCTACTAGACGGGAAATTAAAATCTCATATTCTGAAAGACGAGCTTCTCTTTTAAAAAAACCTCCGGGAAAACGTCCGGTAGATGCATATTTTTCTTGATATTCAACCGATAAAGGAAGGAAATCAGTATTTTCTGCAGCTTCCTTTTTAGTAACAATTGTAGCAAGTAACATTGTATCGCCCATCCTTACAACAACAGAACCATCTGCCTGTTTTGCCAATTTTCCTGTTTCAATGGTTACAATACGACCATCACCCAAATCGAACGATTTTTGAATTCCTAATTTATTCATACTTTTTTTATTGATATAAAACTAATTTCATGTTTAAATACAAAAAAAGGCAATATTAAAATTGCCTTTTTTATTCTTCAGGATTTAACATTACTTCCTGATACTTAATTTCTTAATAATTGTTCTGTAACGATCAATTTCGGTATTTTTAAGATGGTCTAGCAATTTTCTTCTTTTTCCAACAAGACCTATTAATGCTCTTTGTGTACCTAAATCATTTTTGTTTTCTTTTAAATGTTCTGTAAGATGAGAAATACGATATGTAAACAATGCTATCTGACCTTCAGAAGTTCCGGTATCAAATTCAGATTTCCCAAACTCTTTAAAAAATTCTTTTTTCTTTTGAACGGTTAAATACATATTCTTATTCAATTATTTATAACAATATTTTTCTTAAAAAAGGTCTGCAAAGATAAAATTTAGTTTTTGAATAAACAAATTATATGCTTTTTTTTTACTACTATTTTGCAAAAAACACATAAAAAAGTTATTTTTATTTTATTACGCTCGGATTATTAACTAATTACGAGGGTTACTCGCGACTAAATATTTTTTTAAATCCCTCTGTTTCAAATGTTTTATTTTTGCCCAAACTATCTGAATAAATAAAATACGCTTCTAACTCCTTGTGGTTTTCTAAAAATAATTTTGATTTCTCTAGTCCCATCACCATAAAAGCGGTTGCATAGGCATCGGCATAAGCACAACGCTCAGCAAGGACCGATACACTTAGTAAAGAATGATTCACAGGGTATCCGGTAGCCGGATTAATGGTATGGGAATAACGAATTCCATTTTCAATATAAAATTTTCTATAATTACCTGATGTGGCTAAGGCTTTATTTTCAATTTCAAAAGAAACTATTAATTCTCGCTCTGTATTGTTGTCGACCGGTTTTTCTATACCTACTTTCCAACATGTATTATTTTCTTTTCTCCCTTTGGCAATAACTTCCCCCCCTATTTCAACAATATGATTATCAATGTTTTTATTAATCAAAAACTCGGAAATTACATCAACCGAATATCCTTGAGCGATTGCATTAAAATCAATGCTAATTTCAGGTTTACTTTTTATTAAAAACCCATTATCTATTTTAACCTCATTATAGTTCACAAATTGTTTTAAGCTATCAATTAATTGCTTACTAATCTTTTCTTTATTCTTAAATCCAAAGCCAAAAACGTTTACTAAAGGGCCTACCGTAACATCGAATGCTCCGTTTGTTTGTTCTGAAATAGCTTGAGACAATTTAAATATCTCTTCAAAATAAAAATCAACTTTTTGAGGTTCTGTTGCTTTATTAATTTTTGAAATGATAGAAGTAGAATCATAAATGGAAACAGATAGATCGAATTTTTTTAATATTGAATCTATTTCCTTTTGAAAATTTCTACCTTCTTTATCGTAATATGAAATGGAATAGGTTGTTCCTTGTGCTAAACCCGAAAACTTAATTAACTCATTTTTCTTGTTTGTTTTACATGAAACATTTATTAAAATAAAAAGTATAAATAATAACGCATGATTTTTTTTCATACGGCAAAGCTAATAAATTTAATTTTAACAAAAATTTAACAAAAAATATAAAAATTTTAAACAAAACAGCTCATTTATGTATTAATTTTACACATTAACATTATTAGATATGAAAAAAATATTTTTTGGTTGGATATTGATTCTCGTTTTTATTTTTCCTTTATCTTCTTGTTATAATGAGCCCGATATACCGCCCACAGACCCTAACCTGGTAAAAATTACTTCCGATATTAACAATGAAACAACATGGGAAACAGGAAAAGTATATTTAATTAAAAAATTTGATTTTTATGTTAACCAACCACTCCATATTCAACCGGGTACAATTATTAAATTTCACACGTCCGCTCAATACCTTACCATAGGTAATTCGGGTAAAATTATTGCAAACGGAACCAGTTCGCAACCCATTATTTTTACTTCATATAAAGATGATAGTCATGGTGGCGATACAAATGGTGATGAAGGAAGCTCTTCTCCTGCCATGGGCGATTGGGGAACCATTGATTTAAACGGGCATAATGGTTCCGAATTTCAATATTGTCAGTTTTTATATAGCGGATTGGAAAAAGCGTCTGCGCTAAAATTAGCTGATAATGCTTCAGCAAAAGTAAAAAACTGCACTTTTGCTCATAACGACGGAACATTAGCCGATGGTGGTGCATTAAATGCAAGCTTTTCAGGAGCTGAAACCATTATTGAAGATAATATTTTTTATGATAACGAAAAACCATTATCAATTACTACAACTTATAGTTTAGGTAATAGTAACCGTTTTCATAATCCGGATAACTCCTCCGAAAAAAACACCTACAATGCCATATTTGTTAAGAAAACAGGCGATGGCATAAATCAGAATATTTCATGGCAGGAAGATGAAGTTGCCTATGTATTAGGTGCCGCAGGAGATTTAGAGCTCTGGATTTTTGCAACACTTACCTTGGCAGATGAGGTAGTATTGAAATTTAAACAAGATTTTACACTTATTTTAAATAAAGAATTTGACCCTATTATTAATTATAATGCAAACGGAGTATTTTTTACTTCTTTTAAAGATGATGAACATAAAGGAGATTCGAACGGAGACGGTTCTAACACATCACCTAATGACTTTGATTGGGCCGGAATATGGGATGAATTTCATTTGGAAGCAAAAATATGGGATAATGTACTCTATGATAGTAATCAAAAATAAAAAAATGAATTGTTTTTTCTATCGTTTATTTTTATTTGAAAAGGCAGCATGAAAATATTTAAAAACGACCATAATGTTTTAGATGATAACAGCCTCTCGCTGCTTTGTCCGATTGAAATATTAGACATTCCGCCGGTTGTATATATTGCCCTATCACAGCACACAGGGAATCCTGCAATTCCTATTGTTAAGGTAAACGATAAAGTAAAAACCGGACAACTTATAGCTAAAGCACAAGGAAATATTTCTGCTCATATACATTCTTCGGTATCGGGGACTGTTACTGAAATTAAAGAAACCGAAGGAAAAAAAGGGAAAATTAGTACAGAAATAGTTATCCGTACGGAAGGTGATGAATGGTTGGAAAATATTGACCGCAGCAATAAATTGATTAAAACAACATTGCTTACCCCTTCTCAAATTATTAATCGAATTTTTGAAGCCGGTATTGTTGATTTAAACGGTGTACCTTATCCTTCGCATATTAAAATTAATGTTCAACAAGGGCAAAAAGCGAAATTACTTATTATTAATGCAACGGAAAGCGAAAGCTATATTGCGGCCGACTGTAGAATAATGCTTGAAAAAACAGAAGAATTTATTGTAGGAACACATATTCTTATGAAAGCCTTAGGAATAGAAAAAGCACATATAGCTATTAACCGGAATAAAAAAGAAATAATTGAAAAAATAAAAGAAATAAGTAAGAACTATTTCGGAATAGAAATAACACCATTACCTGCCAAATATTTAGTAAACGGAAAAAAATATTTAATTAACGCTATTACTGGTGAAAAAATTCCCGAAACAGTTTCCTCCCTTGCGGCCGGGTATGTAGTTCATGATATTGAATCTACTTTTGCTATTTACGAAGCTGTTCAAAAAAACAAACCATTAATTGAGCATATCGTAACTTTTATTGATTTGGAAACAAAAAAAGCACATAATGTTTTAACCCGTATTGGAACTCCTATTATTCATATTATCGAAAAATTTTCAGAATTTTCACCGCAACGAAAAAGAATCATTCACGGAAATACTGTTAAAGGAAAAGAATTAATTGATTTAAATACGCCGATTACAAAAAAGACAATCGGCTTTTGTTCCTATCCAAAAGATAATATTGCATTTATTTGCATTCGATGTTCTAATTGTGTTGATGTTTGCCCTGCAGGAATAGAGCCATATCGCATTGCCTTACTTTCGAAACAATCTAAATATTTTGAAATTGATGTCGACTCTTTATCGCATTGTACTAATTGTGGCAATTGTGCCCGTGTTTGTCCTTCGGGAAGACACATTGTTGACTTAATTCGGGATGCACGAAAAATATTAAAGCCTAGAAACCAAAATTAAAATAAGAACGAATAAGGAATATGAAAAAAAACAGATCATCGGTAATAATTGGGAAAATCCCGGGTGTTGATCAAATCATGTGGAGCGTGGTGTTAGCCCTATTACCTGCTATGATTTTTTCTTTTTATTCGTTTGGACTCGATGCCGTAATCGTTACAATGACTGCTATTTTATCTTGTATTGTTTTTGAATTTTTAATTTGTCGTTTTTTCTTCCAAAAGAAAGATCTTACTATTTTAGACGGCTCCGCTGTTATTACAGGGATTTTATTAGCTTTTATCGTACCGTCGTCTATCCCTTTATGGATGATAGTAGCAGGAAGTCTGGTAGCTATAGGAATAGCAAAAATGCCATATGGAGGAATAGGAAAAAATATTTTTAACCCGGCATTAGTCGGTCGTATGTTCTTACTTGTTTCTTTCCCAATAGAAATGACCACCTGGCCATTCCCACTTCAACGAACAGCAGCTATTACCGATGCTATATCGGGACCTACTGCACTAGGAGCTATTAGAGAAGGTATGTTAAACGGAAAATCGTTAGATACGATAATGCAATCGGCTCCTTCTTATCAAGATATGTTCTTAGGAAACATGGGAGGTTCGTTGGGGGAAATATCCGCCATTGCAATCATTTTAGGAGCTATATATCTATTATTTAAAAAAATTATTACATGGCATATTCCTTTCACTTTTATTGCAAGCGTTTTTATTTTTACGGGAATAGCATGGATGAATAATCCCGATATGTATGCTGACCCTGTATTTCATATACTGGCAGGCGGTTTAATTTTGGGAGCCACATTTATGGCGACCGATATGACAACATCTCCAATGACAAAAGGGGGTAAAATTATTTTCGGTATTGGATGTGGTATTATTACAAGTGTAATCCGTTTATGGGGTTCTTATCCGGAAGGAGTCGGGTTTGCTATTTTAATAATGAATGCCTTTGTACCTCTAATTAACAAAGGATTTAAACCTACCTTATTTAGAAAAGAAATTAATTTGTTTAACTATCAACTTTCGGCAAACAAAAAAGTAATTCTCTTTGCTACTATTATTATTACTATTATGATTTCGTTGCTTGTCCTTGTATATAAATTCGCAAAAGCCCCCATTTTAAAAGCAAAAGAAAAAATAGAACAGGAAAAATTACAATCAGTACTTCCGCCTTTCGATAATAACCCATTAGATTCTGTTCAAATATTCGATGAGC
>DAOLWT010000030.1:0-13675 GCA_035421345.1 Bacteroidales bacterium | reverse complement strand
AAATAGTCCAACGGATATTTTAAATTTTACAATGGTAATACCGATGACATATATGTTATTTACAATTTATTGGACTATTACATATATGCTTTCGGTATTTTATAACGGAATTACGCTTCTTCTTGGTTTCAAATAAAGATTGTAGAAAAATGTTTAAAACTCATCCAATTGATTTGAAAGAATAAACAAAGTTTTTTGTTATTTTGCTTTTTAAAACAGATATAAAAAATGAATGTCCTTTTATTAGGTTCAGGTGGCAGAGAACATATGCTAGCCATTAAAATATCGCAAAGCAAGCGTTTACAAAAATTATGGATTGCACCCGGTAATGCCGGAACAGCCCTATGTGGTGAAAACATTGCTATTTCACCACTCAATTTTAACGAAATAAAAAGTTTTGTTCTTTCTCAAAAAATAGACATGCTTGTTGTTGGTCCTGAAGACCCGCTAGTAAAAGGGATACGTAATTTTTTTGAAGAAGACCCCCTTTTAAAAGATGTAAAATTTATTGGTCCTGATAGGCATGGTGCGATGCTAGAGGGTAGTAAAGATTTTGCAAAAATATTTATGAATAAATATCATATCCCAACAGCAAGATATAAGACTTTTAGGAAGGATGACATTTCTCAAGCAAAAGAATTTTTAAACGCACTAAAACCTCCTTATGTTTTAAAGGCAGATGGATTAGCCGGAGGAAAAGGAGTTGTTATATGCGATCATCTTTTTGAAGCCGAAAAAGAGCTAGACGAGATGCTAAATCATTTAAAATTTGGAGATGCAGGGAATAAAGTAGTAATTGAACAATTTTTAAAAGGGATTGAATTATCTGTTTTTATTATAACCGATGGAAAATCTTATAAAATATTACCCGAAGCGAAAGATTACAAAAGAGTTGGAGAAAACGATACCGGCTTAAATACCGGTGGTATGGGAGCGGTATCGCCGGTTCCCTTTGCCGATGCTGTTTTCATGAAAAAAGTAGAAGAAAAAATCATTATCCCTACTATAAATGGACTTCAAAAAGAAGATATCCAGTATAAAGGGTTTGTTTTTATTGGTCTAATGAACGTAGATGGAGAGCCTTATGTTATAGAATACAACGTGCGTATGGGAGATCCGGAAACAGAAGTCGTATTTCCGCGTATTAAAACCGATATTTTAGAAATATTTGAAGCTATTGCAGATGGCAATTTACACTCCCTTCAATTACAAACAGATAAAAGAACCGCAGTTACTGTTATTCTTACCGCAGGTGGCTATCCCGGAAATTATGCAAAAGGGAAAGTAATTACAGGACTTGAAACATCTTATCCTGATAGTATTGTTATTCATGCCGGCACATTAAAAAATACGGAAAACAACTATATAACAAACGGAGGAAGAGTTATTGCAATTACCTCTTTAGATGATACGTTGAATAAAGCATTAGCAAAATCATATAAAATTGCTCAACATATTGAATATGACGGGAAATATTTTAGAAAAGATATTGGAGCCGATTTATATCCATTTCTGAAGTAACAACATGTTAAGAAAAATATTATACGCAAATAGCTTTCTCCCGATAGTAATTATTATTTTAATTATTATTATTATTTGGCCAACTTCCTTTAATACTAATTTTCAAGTATCCCCCCCCGTTGTAGCATCTCCGTTATATGCTTATTTAATATCATTAGTAGGATATTCCCCCATTATAATTATATTATTAAGTGTTATAATTGTTGTTATTGAAGCATTTTTAATAAATCATATTTTAATAGAGAATGAATTAATTCCTAGAAATTCAACCATTGCAGCCTTTCTTTTTATCATTCTTTCTGGTCTTTTTATTGACTTTATCAACTTAAATCCTGTATTAATAGCAAATCTCTTTATAATTTCTGCCATTTGGCTTTTTATGCGCATATATAATTTAGCGGATGCATACCCTATTATTTTAAATATTGGGACATTAATCGGAATTGCTTCATTATTTTATTTTCCTTCCATCATTTTTCTCATTTTAATATGGATTGGGTTTATTATTTATCGTATTATAAAATGGAGAGAATGGATTATAAGTATTATTGGGTTTATTATACCATATATTTTTCTAATCTCCTATTATTTTGGAGTCAATCAATTGAATACAAGGCTTGAAGAATATATAAACTGTTTGCAAATAATTAATTTTAATTCCTTTTCACCTACCCCATTTGCATTTGTTACTGGCATTATTATAGGTGTTTTATTTCTTTTTTCTTTTTTAAAATTATTACTTGCAATAAATGAAAAAGCAATCCGAATACGTAAGTCAACCTCTTTTCTTATTTGGTATATGCTTTCTTCTATTATCCTGTTTTTATTTAGTAAGAACTATGCGTTATTAGGGGTTTTTATGATTTTAACACCGTTATCCATCATCATTTCCATTTTCGTAAATAATATAAAAAAAACGTTTTGGTTTGAAGGGATACTGTGGGTACTGACTGTTCTAATGATTTCTAACCATATAGGCTTATGGAATTTAATTTAAAAAACGATAATTCATAAATTTTTGATAATTTTATAAAAAATTTACTCATATGAAATTTGGCGTTGTTATTTTTCCGGGATCAAATTGCGATCATGATATTATTTATACTTTGAAAAATGTCATGAAACAGGAAGTTGTTAAGCTATGGCATAAAGATTCCGATTTACAAAATTGCGATTTTATTGTATTACCTGGTGGTTTTTCATTTGGCGATTATTTACGTTCCGGTGCCATTGCTCGATTTTCTCCCATTATGGAAAATGTTATCAATTTTGCAACCAAAGGAGGTTATTTAATGGGCATTTGCAATGGTTTTCAAATTTTATGTGAAGCCGGTTTATTACCAGGCACGTTACTCCATAATAATAATCAGAAATTTATTTGTAAAAATATATTTATAAAATCGCAAACTAAAAACTCTCTCCTTACGGCTTCATTAGACCAAAATAAAGCTTTAAAAATACCTATTGCACATGGAGAAGGACGTTATTTTGCAGAAGAAAAAGTTATTTCTGATTTACAAAAAAATGACCAAATTCTTTTTACCTATTGTAACGAAAATGCGGAAATAACCCAAGAAGCAAATCCGAATGGAGCTATTTTAAATATTGCAGGGATTACAAATATTAAAAGAAATGTTTTTGGCATGATGCCTCATCCGGAAAGAGCTGCAGACATAGAATTAAGAAATACAGACGGAAAATTGATTTTTGATTCGATCTTATCCAATATCGGAATAAAAGTTAATTAAGTATTTCATGCCACGGGTATTATTTATTGCGGCCCATCGCCCTAACCGTTCTCCTAGTCAAAGGTTCCGATTCGAACAATATATTCCTTTTCTAGAACAAAACGGGTATACCTGCGATTTTTCTTGGTTGGTTTCTCCTAAGGATGACCTATTTTTTTACCAAGAAGGTTATGCGATAAAAAAATTACTTTTTTTAATAAAAACTTATTATATCCGACTTCAAGATATCCTAAAAGCAAATCATTACGATATTATTTTTATTCAGCGGGAAGCGATTATGTTTCGATCTGTTTTTTTCGAAAAAATACTTGCTAAAAAAACAAAAATTATTTTCGATTTTGATGATGCTATTTGGTTAATGGATATTTCCGATGGAAATAAAAAATATAAATGGTTTAAAGACCCTTCTAAAACAAGCAGCATTATTCAGCTATCTCATTTAATCTTTGCCGGAAATAAATACTTGGCCGATTATGCATCTCGCTTCAATAATAATATAAAAATAATACCTACTACCATTGATACAGACTATCATAAAAAGGTAACAGACATTAAACCGAAAGAAAAAATTTGTATTGGATGGACCGGAAGTATAACTACCATTAAACATTTCGATATGGCTGTTCCTTTTTTAATTAAACTAAAAGAAAAATTTGGCAGTCAGATTTATTTTAAATTAATTGGAAGTGAAACGTATTCGAATGAATCTTTAGATTTGAAAGGAACCAAATGGCAACTCAATACAGAAATACAAGATCTTTCAGAAATTGATATCGGAATAATGCCATTACCGAATACCGAATGGGCAAAAGGGAAATGTGGGTTTAAAGGACTTCAATATATGGCCATGGAAATTCCTACGGTGATGTCTCCTATTGGTGTAAATACAGAAATTATTCAAGATAATGTAAACGGATATCTTGCTTCCAATGAAGAAGAATGGGTGGAGAAAATATCCAATCTCATCGTTTCGGAGAAATTAAGAACTCAATTCGGAGAAAAAGGAAGGCAAACTATCATTGAAAAATATTCTGTTCAATCTACAAAAAAATCTTATTTGGAAAGTTTCAACGAACTTATAAAAAAATAAATATATGCTGCACCCTTTTTATACCCTCGATCTAATTGAAGCTGGATGCGATGAAGCCGGCAGAGGATGTCTTGCAGGACCTGTTTTTGCAGCAGCTGTTATTCTTCCTAAAGACTTTGAGAATAGTGTACTCAACGATTCTAAAAAATTAAACCCTCAAAAAAGATTTGAACTACGAGAACTAATTGAAAAAAATGCAGTTGCTTTCGCAGTCGAATCGGTCTCAAATATTGAAATTGACAAAAAAAATATATTAAATGCTTCTATTTATGCTATGCATAAAGCTATTCAAAAACTATCTACAAAACCGCAATTATTATTAATCGACGGAAACCGTTTTAAGAAATACCTAAGCATTCCTCATAAAACAATTGTTGGTGGTGATGCTTTATTTATGTCGATAGCAGCGGCCTCTATATTAGCAAAAACGTATCGCGATGAATATATGATGAAACTAGATGAAGAATTCCCTTCTTATCATTGGAAACAGAATAAAGGGTATCCTACGGTTGAACACTACGAAGCAATAAATAAAGTTGGTATTTCAAAATATCATCGGAAAACGTTTAACCTCAACCCACAGATAAAAATAAACTTTTAACCGCGTTTAATCCTTCACTTTAATAAATTGTCCTTTAATATCAAAAAATAATTCTTTATAAAGAGAAGACATGTCTTTTTTTAATCTTACAACATATACTGTTTGCTCATCCAAGCTACTTACAAAAGAATCTTTAAAATTGTATCCTTTATAATTTGTTTTAATATATTCTAATAACAAAGAAGGCAGTTCTTTTTTATCGATTAACTCAATTATATTCGGATCGTTATCTAATTTAGTAATAAAAACCTGATCTAAGGTATCCGATTCAATGTTAATCTCTTCTTCGTTTGTCGTGTTAATCATTTCTTTTCGAATAAAATCTCCACTATACGTATAAAACAACGATATAGAAGAAGCTTTCTGAAAGCTTTCTTTTTTTATTGTAATATGATAATAAATGGGTACATCCGGTTCTTGCAACATTAATACATTTTTAATTCTGTAATTGTTGTAATTCTTTTTAATATGACTAATAACCGGTGTTGGCAATTCTTTTATGGCAATATTAAATTGAGTAGTAATCCACTTAAGCGGCAATACATAGTTGGCTTTTCCAAGCTGTTTTTCTTGAATAAATGAAATAACATAAACCCCACTATCCTCCTCTAACGATTGAATATTGGCATCAGGATAATGCTTCATAAAATCATTCTTTAAAGAGTCTGAAATTTCAAAAGAAGGAGCTACTTGTGAAAATAAAGATACAGACATAAAAAGGAAAGAAAAAAATACAAACTGTATTTTCATATCAATATCTTTTAGATAATCAAATATAGTAAATATTTACTAAAAACAAGAATTATAGAATATTCTCAGAATATTGATGCAAAATAAAATAAGTATTTTCTTTCCAAAAATAGGATAAAACTATTCTTATCTTTTTATCGTTTGTGAACGATCAGGTCCTAGAGAAATAAAGGTAATGGGGACATGAACCTTTTTTTCAATAAAATCGATATATTTCTTTAAATTATCGGGAAATTGTTCAAAGGAAGTAACATTTTTTAGTGGATTATTCCATCCGTTTAACTCAACATATTTAGGAATAAGTTCGCCCGGATTAATTTCATAAGGAATATAATCTAATCGTTTTCCTTTGTATTCATAATGGGTGCAAACATTAATCTTGGAAAATGCATTCAGCACATCTGCCTTCATCATAATAAGCTGACTTACGCCATTAAGCATCATAGAATATTGTAAGGCGGGTAAATCGAGCCAGCCACATCTTCTAGAGCGACCGGTTGTTGAGCCATATTCGTTTCCAATTTTTCTTAACAATTCTCCTGTTTCATCGAAAAGTTCTGTTGGAAAGGGGCCACTACCAACTCGGGTACAATACGCTTTAAAAATTCCATACACTTCGCCTATTGCTCTAGGAGATACTCCTAAACCGGTACAAACACCTGCACAAACGGTATTAGAGGAGGTAACAAATGGATACGTACCGAAGTCGATATCGAGCATGGAGCCTTGAGCACCTTCTGCTAGTACCGATTTATTTTCTTTTAACTGATTATTAATAAATATCTCGCTATCGATAAAAGGTATATTTTTTAAAACAGCTATTGCTTCAAACCATTTTCTTTCATAAACTGCAAAGCTATCGTTATCAATTTTATAATCAGCATAATCAAAATTCATATTTTTGATTATTTCCAGATGACTGTTTTTTAAATTATTATAAATTTCAATAAAATTTATTTTTTCAATTTCCCCGACACGTATGCCTTTACGTGATACTTTATCGGTATAGGTGGGGCCTATTCCTTTTAATGTAGAACCTATTTTTAGTTTTCCTTTTGATGCCTCTTCTGCGGCATCCATTAAGCGATGTGATGGTAAAATTAAATGTGACTTCCTAGAGATAACTAGGTTTTTGGTAACATCTACGTTTCGTTCCAGTAATTTTATTATCTCTTTATGAAAAATAACCGGATCTATTACGACTCCATTTCCAATAACATTTATTTTATTTTGGTGAAAAATTCCTGATGGGATGGTATGTAACACATGTTTTATTCCATCGAATTCGAGTGTATGTCCGGCATTTGGACCTCCCTGAAATCGTGCTACGACATCATATTTAGGGGTTAACACATCTACTATTTTTCCTTTTCCTTCATCGCCCCATTGAAGGCCCAACAATACATCCATTTTCATATTATTTCTTCTTTTTATGATTAGTACATCTGCCATATATGGTAAGTGCATGATGGCTTATTTCAAAATCTAATTGTTTGCTTATTGATTGTTTAATTTCTTGCATTCGAGGATCGCAAAATTCAACCATTTTTCCACATATAATACAAATAGCATGGTCGTGTTGTTTAAATTTAAATGCTCTTTCGAATTGTGCCCCATTTTTTCCAAACTGATGTTTCACAATCAACCCACTATCTAATAAAAGGTCTATCGTATTATATAATGTAGCTCTGCTAACCCTATGTTTTTTATTTTTAATTTTGATATAGAGCGTTTCTACGTCAAAATGCCCTTCTTGCAAATATATCTCTTTAAGGATAGTAAATCTTTCAGGCGTTTTACGATGTGAATGGGTAACAAGATATGAGGTAAAAATTTCTTTTACGGTATCTAATGTTTCCTGATCAATCATAGCATTTATATTATTGTATAAAATTAAAAAAATTAAACAATAAAAGATATAATAATTTCAAATAATACGTAGAAAAAAGTGGAAATTATGTTTTATCAATTCGAATAACCTGCTGAACACCATCTACTTTTTTTAAATTTTGAATAAGCGCATTCAAGTTCTTCGTATCGTGCACATATATCATTACAATCCCTTCAAAAGTGCCTGCATTACTATCGACACTAATAGAGCGAATATTCATATTCAAATCGCTGGAAATTACAGTTGTAATATTGTTCACAAGTCCTATTTTATCAATTCCAATAATTTTAATTCCTGCTAAAAAAGCCAATGATTCGTTGTTTGTCCATTTTGCTTTTACCACTCGATAAGCATATTTTGAGAGCATATTAATGGCATTCGGACAATTGGTTCGATGAACTTTTATTCCTTCATTTATTGTTACAAATCCAAAAACATCATCGCCCGGAATAGGGTTGCAACAAGGAGAAATGGTATACTGTAATTTCTCCATATTATCCCCAATCAATAATGTATCGGGTTTATTTTTTAATTGTGTTGCGATTTTGTTTTGAAGTGAATCTTTTTCCGGAATGGCTTTATCTTTACCTGAAAGCATGGAAAAAGGAGATGTTAAGTATTTAAACCATTTAGAGCGATCTTTTTCCTGAATAAACAATTTAATTTCCTTTACTCCAATTTTACCATTAGCGACCTGACAGAATAATTCCTGAGAATTAGAAATTTTATAAAAATTACTTAATTTGGTAATATTGGTATTATTAAATTCTAATTTAAACTGTTTAAATTTACGCATCAAAATTTCTTTGCCTTCTTCTGCTAATTTTCGAATATCTTCTTTTAATGCTACTTTTATTCTAGATTTTGCTTTTGCTGTAATTACATAATTTAGCCAATCTTCTTTGGGCTTCTGTTTCCCCGAAGAAATTATTTCTACTTGGTCGCCACTTTTTAATTTATAATTTAAAGGAACTAAACGATGATTTACTTTTGCCCCGATACAACTATCGCCCAACTGGGAATGAATATTATACGCAAAATCGAGTATTGTTGAACCAACTGGCAATGTTTTTAATTCTCCTTTGGGAGTATAAATAAATATTTCATCGGAAAATAAGTTTAATTTAAAATCATCGAGAAAGTCAAGTGCATTTGCTTCCGGACTTTTAAGCAGTTCGCGGATTTTTCGTAACCATTCGTCTAGTCCACTTTCCGAATTTCCTGTTTCTTTGTATTTCCAATGGGCAGCATATCCTTTTTCAGCAATTTCATCCATCCGTTTACTCCGTATTTGCACTTCCACCCATTGCCCTGTACTACTCATTACCGTTGTGTGAAGAGACTCGTATCCATTCGCTTTCGGAATCGATATCCAATCACGAAGTCGGTCGGGGTTGGGTCTATAGAAATCGGTTACCATAGAATATACTTTCCAACATTCTGCTTTTTCACTTTCTATAGGCGTATTTACAACAATTCGAATGGCAAATAAATCGAATACTTCTTCAAAAGGGATTTCTTTCTTTTTCATTTTCTCCCAAATGGAATTAATCGATTTCGTACGGTGTGTAATAGAGAAATCTATTTTTTGATTATTTAATTCTTTCTTTATTGGATTAATAAAACGGGTAATAAAGCGGGCTCTTTCTTTTTCCGATTCTTTTACCTTTTGATATATATTATCGTATATTTCCGGTTCGGTATGTTTTAATGCAAGATCTTCTAATTCACTTTTAATCGAATATAAGCCTAGTCTGTGTGCTAAAGGAGCATAAAGATATAATGTTTCGTATGAAATTTTTAATTGTTTCTGTGGCGGCATTGCACTTAACGTACGCATATTATGTAGCCGGTCTGCCAACTTAATTAGAATAACGCGAACATCATCTGAAAGCGTTAATAGCATTTTTTTAAAATTCTCTGCTTGTAAAGAAGGAGAATTATTATCAAATATTTCAGCAATTTTGGTAAGTCCATCAATTATTCTAGCTACTTTTTCGCCGAACAAACCACGAATATCGGTTAAGGTATAATCGGTATCCTCCACAACATCATGTAATAAAGCACAAACAACAGAAGTTGTTCCGAGTCCAATTTCTGAAGCAGAAATATAAGCTACCGCTATCGGATGATAGATATAGGGTTCTCCCGACTTGCGACGCATGTCTTTGTGAGCCTCTACCGCTAAATTAAAAGCTTTGCGGATTAATTTTTTATCTTCGGTTGATGAATTGGGCTTACAAACCTTTAATAAATTTTTATATCGCTTTAAAATTTCTTGCCGTTCTTTTTCAAGATCAAACGCCTGCATATTTATTAATTTTACACAAAAATAAGCTAAAATTCAACAGAAATCAATTCATTTATTTTTACTGTATTTCCGTTTCTATTTTTAACATTTACCCATTTTTCTCCAAATATGGGAGAGAAACGAAGTATTTAAATATTTTTTTCTTTATACTTTTTATATAAGGAGTATATTAAGCCATCAGATAAACCGATTCTAGGAACATTCACATATTCCGATTGGGTTGTGTTCATAATAGCTAGAAAGATTTCGGCTGCCGGCACAATAACATCGGCTCTATCGGGACGAAGCCCCATTTTATCAACACGTTGCTCAACTGTTAAACTGTTCAGTTTTTTTAAACCTTTTTTTAAATCTTTCAAACTCAGCGAATAATCTGCTTGTGTACTATATAATTTTGATAATTTATTTATATTCCCTCCGGAACCTACTAAATACAATTTACCAAAGTCGTTCTTAAAGAGATTCAACCACGTTATCATTCGTTGCCATTCTTCAGCTTGAACTTTGTTGTTAAGCATTCGAATGGTTCCTATTTGAAATGATTCGGAATTAATTAAAACATGATTTTTTAAAACAGAAATTTCTGTGCTTCCGCCACCAACATCAATATAAACAGAAAATGAATATTTATCCTGAATTACCAGATTATCGATAGAACAAACCATGATCGCTTCTTCCATTCCATCGATAACCTTAACCAAAATTCCGGTTTCTTTTTTTATTCGTTCTAACACATGTATATTATTTTCTGCTTCTCGCATGGCAGAGGTGGCACAAGCAATATAATCGACCGGTTTATAAACGTCTATCAACATATTAAATGCTTTTAGGGTTTTTAATAGGTTCTCTATTCTATTTTCGGAGATGGTTCCTGTTTTAAACACATCGTCACCTAGTCGAATGGGTATTCTAATTAATGATGCTTTTTCAATTCTGGGAACCCCATCGGTTTCAAAAACATTGGCAAAAAATAATCGAACGGCATTAGAACCTATATCGATAGAAGCAAATAGCATAATATGTTGAGATTAACTGGTTTAATTTTTAGTTTTTAGATAATTATATATTTCTTCTTGCGAACGTACTTTATTTTTGCCGGGAGTCGATTTATAATGATTGTACTGATTATGATGAAGTAATCTTGCTTTTGTATTATCATTTAATTGAATCGTTAATATATTTTTTAATTCTTTTTGAATGGCTTTATCTTCAATAGGACAAGCTACTTCAATGCGTAAATCAAAGTTCCGTTTCATCCAATCTGCCGATGATATATAGTATTTTTCATCCCCTGCATTACAAAATGCAAAAATTCGGGAGTGTTCTAAAAACTTATCTACAATACTAATGACTTCAATATGATCGGTTATTCCCGGAATACCTCCTTTTATAATACACGTTCCTCTTGCAATAATTTTTATTTTAACGCCTAATTGACTTGCTTTAATTATTTTTTTGGCCAACTCCATATCAACAAAATTGTTGAGTTTTAAAATAATCCATGCGTTCTTTCCTTCTTTCACATTTTTAATTTCAGTTTGAATCATTTTTGAGAAAAAATTCCGCATAAAAAAAGGAGCTACAACAAGCTTTTTAAAACGAATCTGTTTATAATTATTTTCAAATAAGGAAAATATTTTTTCAACATCGGCCGTTATTTCCGGGTTACAGGTAAAAAGGCTATCATCGGCATAAACACGCGCTGTTTTTTCATTATAATTACCGGTGCCAATATTTACATAACTTCTATTTTTACCTTCTTCTTTCCGTTTAATTAATATTAATTTTGAATGCACTTTTAATCCCGGTATTCCAAATTTAATATTAACCCCCTCTTCTATTAGCTTTTGAGACCAACTAATATTTGCTTTTTCATCGAAACGTGCTTGTAATTCCACACAAACGGTTACTTTTTTCCCGTTTCTAGCCGCATTCACCAAGGCGTTAATAATGTTTGAATTTTTCGCAACTCGATATAAGGTCATTTTAATCGACTTAACGCAGGGGTCAATAGAAGCTTCGCGTAAGAGGTCTATTACATAATCAAACGACTGATATGGGAAGTGTAGCATTATATCCTTTTTTTTAATAATGCTAAACATAGATTGCGAGGGGAGAATATTTTTTTGCGGGATAGGAATTAGAGGCTTATACAAGAGATCGGGAGTTCCTACAATTGGGAAATCTATAAAATCTTTAAAGTTATGATAACGGGCACCTTCGTTTAAATCGTCTATTTGAGAAATATTAAATTTTTCTAATAAAACGGAAAGCAATTTTGCAGGTATTTCCTTGTCGTAAACAAATCTTACAGGTCTTCCTATATTTCGTTGTTTTAAGCTTTCTGAAATTCGTTCCAAAAAAGTTTTAGAAATATCGTTGTCAATATCTAATTCTGCATCTCTTGTAAATTTAATGGTATATGCTTCAAAAGAAGTATATCCAAAAATTTGAAATATATCTTTTAGGCAATATCTAATTATATCATCAAGCAGGATAATACATGTTCTATTATCAATTTTAGGAAGAATCAAGAAACGAGAGACATTAATGGTAGGCACCTTTATAAGCGCATAATTATCGCTTTTATTCTTTTGTTTGCTTTTTAAACATATTGCTAAATAAATAGATTTATCTTTTAATGCCGTTTTTTGTTTAAAGCTGGTAATCATGATGGGGAACAAATTTGGTCGAACGTTTTCAGCAAAATAATTTTTCACAAATTTCCCTTGTTCCTTATTTAAGTGTTTTTCGTTTAAGATAAAAATATTTTTTTTCTCGAGCTGCTCTAAAATATGCTGATAAATTCCAACAAATTGTTTTTGCTGATGAAGTACAATTTCTTTAATTTGTTTTAATATGGTTTCTGGATCAAAGCCATCGTAACTTTCGCCCTTTTCGGGAAAAGCAGCCATCCTTTTTAAAGTAGCCACTCTTACCCTAAAAAATTCATCTAAGTTATTCGAAAAAATTCCCAGAAATCGAATTCGTTCAATAAGTGGAGTTGTGCTATCGGCGGCTTCGTGTAATACACGTTGATTGAAATGTAACCAGCTTATTTCTCTATTTACAAAATGGACTAATGGTATTGTTGAATTCATGATTAAGATAATAATTTCGGCGACAACATAAATTTTGTTTCACATGTTGACTTTTCAAAATCGAACCAATTTTTTGTTTCAAATTCAAATGCAAGTACCGCGGAAGTATTTAATATTTCTATTTCTTCCGTTAAAAACCGATTTACAAATTGAGTTAGCGTAGGGTTATGACCAATTATCATCAAATTATAAATATCATCTTCGGTTTCTCTTATAATTTCGTAAAGATCGTCTACATCGGAAGTATAAAGAACCTTATTTGATTCAATTTTTTCGATTGGATAATTTAACCCACGTGCAAGTATCTTCGCTGTTTCTATGGTTCTTCTAGCTTTACTGCATATCATTTTATCAACCATTACTTCTCGGCGAACTAGTTCTTTTACCATTAAATTGGTGTTATGTATTCCTTTTTCTATGATAGGCCTCTCTTCATCTTTCAAATCGGGGAAATCCCATGAAGATTTAGCATGTCTAACAATATATAGTGTTTTCATTTTTACTTTTTTTATAATTGTTGTCCGGTAAAAATATTTTATATGCGATTAAATCATTTTGATATCAATTATTTGTAGATATTTCGCCCACCCGCCTACCGGCCGGCAGGCTAACGGGGCTTCATTTTTTCATGTTAATAATTTTCTATAAATATCCCGTCCCGT
>DAOLWT010000029.1:0-13942 GCA_035421345.1 Bacteroidales bacterium | reverse complement strand
TATAATAGTTATGATAATAATTCTAACTATTATGGGCCTAAAAAAGATTTATTTTCTTCAAAGAATGTTTCTCCAAGCACTAGCATGTCGTTTGGTGAAAAATACGAAAAAACCATTGCTCAAAAAACCATTGCAAAACAAACAACCTTACCAAATAACCTTGGAAAAGATAAAGCGAATGTAAGTACTTCCAAAATAAGTATGGAAAAAACAGCTACCGATAATAAAACGAATACATCAGGTAAAACATTTATAAATACATCGGAAACCACGAAAGTGATTAGTGGTAAAACGGAGGTGGCAAAACCGGAAGCAGACAAACCAATGCCTACTGTTAAAGCGACGACTACTATTGAAAAAGGCAATAACTCAACGAATGTAGTTACCCCAAAGGAAAAAGTAAATGTGTCGGGAACTACCAAACAGGTTGAAAGTAAAAAATATACGGTGCCTACTACTAAAACAACAACAACTCCTCCACAAGGAGCTACTAAAACATATGACAAACCAAAAACCTATGTTTCTCCGAGCTATACACAACCAAAATCGAATCAATATTATTCGAAACCGGGTTCTACCGTAACTCCTTCTAGCAAATCAACTATAAAAACGAATGAATCTTATTCTGTACCTAAATCAACTAATACAGAAAAATCATCAACACCGGTATATACTCCTAAATCGAATAATAGTTATTCAACACCTAAATCGAATAATAGTTATACTCCGAAAAGTTATAATTCAACACCTAGCAGTTCGCCTTCTTCAAGGCCAAGTTCTACATCAACAAAAGAATCGAGTGGTCGTAAATAATAATTTTAATGATTTAAAACTATGAAAAAGCTGATAATTATAATAAGTGTAGCACTTTTTTTCTCTGTAGAAATAATGGCGCAGAACGATATAGATGCATTAAGATATAGTATGATTTCTTTCGGTGGAACTGCTCGGTATAATTCTATGGCTGGTGCTTTTGGCGCAGTAGGAGCCGATTTTTCCGCTATTTCTACAAACCCTGCCGGACTTGGTAATTACCGAAGAAATGAATTTACATTTACTCCTTCAATTTATACATCTGCTACAAATGCAACTTATAACGGAGTTGTTGCAAACGATAATAAATATAATTTTAATATCGGTAACTTAGGAATGGTATATGCATTTAAAACCAAGAATAACGAAGAAGAAAAAGGATGGAAATCGGTTAATTTTGCCTTTGGACTAAATAGAAATAATAATTTTCATAAACGAGTTTTAATAGAAGGGAATAATACACAAAGTTCATTAATGGATTTATATTTAAACGCTGCACAAGGAAAAACCTATGGTGATTTAGACCCGTTTAGTACGCAATTAGCATTCAACACCTACCTTTTAGATACTCTTTCTGAAACAAATTATTTCTCTAATGTGCCCAATGGGGACCTTTTTCAACGAAAATATATGGAAACAAAGGGAGCTATGCAAGAAATGGTGTTTGCTTTAGGAGCTAATTATAATCATAAATTGTATATTGGTGCTACATTTGGATTTCCGTATATTAAATTTAATGAAATTACATCCTACGAAGAAATAGATGAAAAAGACACATCTGCTGTATTTGATCGTTTTATTTTAAACGAAGATTTAGAAACAACAGCTTCCGGATTTAATTTTAAACTCGGAATAGTATATGTTCCACTAGATTTGGAGAAGATAAAAATAAAAATGGGAGGTGCTGTTCATACACCCACTTTTTATGATATGCATGATGAATGGATGAAAAATATGGTGGCTTATTATGATAATGGAAGTTCTTTTTCCGGAGATTCTCCAAATGGATCGTTCGATTACAAATTAACTACTCCTATGAAAGCAATAGGAAGTATTGCTATTCAAATACCTCAATTGGGTACCATATCGGCCGATTATGAATTTCTCGACTATGCTGAGTCAAGGCTTAGATCTAAAACGGAGAAATATTTTGATGAAAATAATTTGATAAAACAAAAATATAGGAAAACAAATAATTTAAGAATAGGTGCCGAAGCATTAGTTGGTTTGTTTAGTTTAAGATGCGGATATGCATTATATAATAGTCCGTTTAAATCGGGCTTAAATAATGCGGAAAGAACTTCTGTAACAGCAGGATTAGGGATTATGGATAAATCTTATTTCTTAGATTTTGCCTATGTATATTCAAAATGGAATGAGGATTATTATTTGTATAATGATGTAAATATTTCACCGGCTTTTTTAAAAACGACTTCTCATAATTTCTTAGTAACTTTAGGGTTTAAGTTTTAGCGGAGGTAATTTTTTTTTTTGAAAACCCTGATAATTTTATCGGGGTTTTTTTATTGGAGTCTGTTTAATCCAGCCTTTGCTTTTTGGTTGATACTGGTTTTGTATTCGGTATTTTTAAACGTACTGCATAACTTGTAATAATAAATAGCTTTCGTTTTGTTTTTTTGATTTTCGTAAATCATCCCTAAATGTAAAGCTGAATTTGAAGCAAAGTAATAAGTAGAATTAGATCCATTTTTAATGGTGAGTTCATAATAAGAAATCGCTTTTGTATCATATCCCCATTCATCAAATATTCGTCCTAAACGGTATGTATACTCTAAATAATCTTTTGTCGTTTTACAAAAATCGCTAGGATTTTTTTCAATCATTATATTCAATGCTTTTTGATAATACCCGCCATCAAATAATAAGCGGGCTTTTAATAAAGTAATGTTTGGAACCGTATTACTTTTACTTTCACTTAATGCTTGACTGTCTTCATCCATAGTACTACTACCCAATGAAGAAGCCAGTAAAATTTTTTCTTTATATTTTTCTGTATTTCCATTTATTAAAAAATACCATGCCAGTTTTTGATAAGCTGCTTTAATATAATTCTGTCCTTTAAAACGAGTTAAAAAAAGATAGAAATACGAAAAAGCGTCGTTATCTAACCGATTTAATTTCGCAGAACCAAGAAGAAAATCTAAATAATGAAAAGGGTAATATTCTTCGCCTTTGGGTCTATTTAAAAGAATTTGAATGGCATTGTCGTTTGAACCGGTCTTTAAAGAAATGCTTGCAGCAGCATAACATAATAATGGGTTATTTTCAATAAGGGCCGAAAATGAGGGTGTGTTTAAATATTTGGCAAGTTGTAATGCTTTGTCTTTATTGCTTTGTAAGTTAAGTTGAATAAAAGTTAAATAAAAAATACTCTCTGTTTTTAAATAGGCATACTCTTCATTTTTTAACGACATATTTAAAATAGAGGTTAATTCTGAAACTCCTTGGTTTATAGTGCCCGTTATTCCTACCAATTTTGTTGCCCATTTATATTCATCGGGGATAGTCCCAATAAGGGAATGTAGAATGCCTAAGCCTTTTAAATTTGGAATAAAATCGGGGTATTTCTCTTCATTTTCTTTAAGTAACTTATAGGCTTTATTAATTTCTCCGGCAGCTGTAATATATTCTTTAAATTTAATTCTTGCAAAAGCCCATTGTAAATAAATTTCTGCTAAGCAGTAATTATAATAAGGAGAGTTGTTTTCCGAATCTTCAATTTTAGAAATTCTTAACTCTTTGTTTGGTTTTAATTTATTAAAAAGGCTTGCATCTTCAGAAATAAATAGCGTTAAAAAATCAATGTAATTTTCTAAATAATATGGAATTAGATTCTGCGGGTTTGTTTTTTTCTCTTGATTAATTATAGTAAGGCCTTCTTCGAATCGAGTACATATAATTTTTTCGTATGCACTTTTACATGTATCATTAAAATTAAATGAAGCCGAAGATGAAAAACAAAAAAATAATGTAACAAATAAAAATGCTATTATTTTTTTCATGAAACAAATAAAAAAAGAGAAGAGTTTGATACTCTTCTCTTAGAATGATTAAAAATGGTTTATTCTAATCCAGCTATTTTTGGATCAACTAAAATTCTTCCACAATATTCACAAACAATGATTTTCTTATGTACGCTTATATCAAGTTGACGTTGAGGTGGAATTTTATTAAAACAGCCACCACACGAATCTCGTTCTACGATTACTACGGCTAACCCATTTCTGGCGTTTAATCTAATTTTTTTGTAAGCCGATAATAATCTATCTTCAATAATTTTTTGATTCTCTAACGATTTTTCTAAAAGAATACTTTCTTCTTTCTCTGTTTCAGCAATAATGTCATTTAATTCGTCTTTCTTAACTTTTAAATCATTCGTCTTTTCTTTTAATTGTTTTTCAGACTTTTCAATGATTTCTTTTTTTGCCTCCAAATTCGCTTTAAACTCTTTTGCTTTTTTCTCGCACAATTGAATTTCTAAATTCTGAAATTCAATTTCTTTTGTTAGGGAATCGTATTCTCTATTATTTCTAACATTCGACTGTTGCGATTCGTACTTTTTGATAAGCGTTTGACATTGTTTAGCTGCATTTTTTCTTTCATTTACAGCTTCTTCTAATGTCGTTAATTCATTTTTGTAATTTTCAATTCGGGTTTGCATTCCTGCAACTTCATCTTCCAAATCCTGTACTTCAAGAGGGAGTTCTCCTCTAATAATTCGGATTCTGTCAATTTTCGAATCAATTTGTTGCAAGTTTATTAAGGCTTTCAGCTTTTTCTCTATAATAGAGTCGCCTACTTCGTCTGTTTTAATTGACTTGCTCATTTTTTCATCTTGCGATGTTTTAACAGCCTTTTCGATTTTTTCAGGCTTTTCTTCAGTTTTTCCAACAACGGTTCTTTTCACTTCTATTTCTCCTTTTTTAACAACTTTTTCTGGTTTTTTAGCTATTTCAGGCTTTTTTACCTGAGGTATTTTTATACTATTTTCTTTTTTCTTTGATGTAATTATTTCTATTTTTTTCTGTTCTTTCGTTTTTTTAACTACTGCTTTAGTAGGCACTATTTTATTAGATACCTTTTTTTTGGGCAGAACTTTTGTTTGGACTGTTTTTTTAGGAGTCGCTTTTTTTACAATCGGCTTTTTAGAAACTGGTTTAATTTTTTGAGGGGAAGGCTTTGCCTTTGTAGAGGTTGCTTTTTTTACAGGCTTTGCTTTAGAGGCTGCTTTAGCTTGTTTGCTTTTTGGGGCAGTTTTGCTTTTTTTTGCCACTGTTTTCGCCATAAAATGGTTATTTAGTTTCTAAAAATAGTTTACTGAATTTGTATTTACAAATGAATTCAGAAATGCAAATGTAGGAAATTTTTTATTAAGAAAATCAACTATTATTTCTTTTGTAAATTGTTCACTTTCATAATGCCCAATATCAGCTAAAATCATCTTTTCTTGTCCATCGAAAAATTGATGATATTTTAAGTCTGCTGTTAAAAAAAGATCAGCCCCATTTAATAAGGCTTCTCCAATTAAGGAACCTCCAGAGCCACCGCAAACAGCAATTTTTTTAACCTTATTATGGATTAATTTAGAGTGTTTTATTGCACCTGTTCCGAGTGTTTTTTTAATTTTATCAAAAAAAGCGGTAATTTCAGTTCCTTCTTTTAATTCTCCTATCATTCCTTCGCCTACTTTCGAAAACGCATTATCTACAGAATAAATATCATAAGCTACTTCTTCATAAGGGTGGGAAGATAATAATGCATTTATTATTTCTTTTTCCAAATAGGATGGGAAAATAGTTTCAATACGTATTTCTTCTTCAAAATGAAGTTGATTTTTTTCCCCTACATATGGATTTGTACCTTCTAATGCTCGAAAAGAGCCTTTTCCGCTCGTATTATAACTGCAACTATCATAATTTCCTATATGTCCGGCTCCTGCATTAAACAATGCATTTCTAACTTTATCTACCTCAATAACAGGACAAAAGGTAATTAGTTTTTTTAAGATTTGTTGTTTTGGCTTAAGTATCTTATAGTTTTCAATTCCTAATTTTTTACAAAGAATAGCATTTACTCCAGTAAAAATATTATCGAAATTTGTATGAATGGCATAAATAGCAATATCATTTTTAATTGCTTTAATAATGCATTTGCCGGAAGGTTTATGGGGTGTAATTTTTGATATTTTTCCAAATATTAAGGGATGATGCGAAATAATTAAATTGCATTTTTTTATAATGGCTTCATCTATTACTTCACTAGTAATATCGAGACAAATAAGTGCTTTTAAAAACTCCGTTTCGGAGTCGCCTATTAATAAACCCGAATTATCATAGCTTTCTTGTAAGGAAAGAGGGGCTATACTTTCTAAAAATTGGGTTATTTCTTTAATTTTCATTCAAAAATATTTTTCCAAAAATAAGGTAAAATAAAAAAGCATCCAAATCGTTTAATGAAGTATTTAGAAAATAATTATAATAATTCTTTTTGTAATTTTACGCGGTGAATATTTTACAACTCATAGTTTACCCTATTTCTTTATTTTATGGAGTCCTTACTTCCATAAGAAATCTGCTTTATGATGGTGGATTTTTTAAGTCGGTAAAGTTTGATTTCCCTATAATTAATGTGGGAAATTTAAATATGGGCGGAACTGGTAAAACGCCTCATATTGAGTACCTTATAAGACTCTTGTCAGAACAATATAAAGTGGCTACATTAAGTAGGGGATATAAAAGAAAAACAACGGGGTTTGTAATGGCAAACGAAAAATCAACCATAGCCGATATTGGTGATGAACCCAAGCAATTTATGACTAAATATCCGCAACTTATTGTAAGTGTGTGTGAAAAAAGAGTGAATGGGATTGCTCAATTAATAAAATATAATAAAACTCCTATAAATGCCATTTTATTAGATGATGCATTTCAACATCGTTCAATAAAACCAGGCTTAAATATACTTTTAACAAATTTTAATAAGCCATTTTCAACAGATTACATTTTCCCTTCAGGAAATTTAAGAGAATTTAAAAATGGGTACAAAAGAGCCGATATTATAATCGTTACAAAATGTCCGAAAAATATAACAGCGGTTGAAAAAAATAGAATTATTCAAGAAATAAAACCTCAACCGTATCAGCGTATTTTCTTTAGTTATATTGAATATAAGTCGATGGTGCCTTTTAATAAGAAAGAAGTTAACGTAAATCCCGAAAATGCATCGTCTGTTTTATTATTTACCGGTATAGCCAATACGGAACCACTAGAAAAATATCTCGTAGAGAAAAAATATAATATTCAATCTGTTCATTTTCAGGATCATCATGTTTTTACGTTAAGCGATATAAATAAAATAAAAGAACGATTTAATAAAATAACAGATACCAACAAAATAATTATTACTACCGAAAAAGATTTTATGCGTTTTGAAAATAAAGAGTTTAATAATATTCTAACAAATCTTCCTGTTTTTTATATTCCTATTGAAGTTAATTTTTTTGAAAACGATAAATTATCATTTAATAAACAAGTACTAGATTATATAGAGCATGATAGAAAAAATTAAGGAAGCAGTTAGTTTTATTAAAAAGAGCTCTCCGATAAACCTGGATACCGGAATAATTTTAGGAACCGGTTTAGGAGCATTAGTTAATGAAATCGAAGATAAGGTTGTTATTCCATATCAGTCAATTCCTTATTTTCCTCAAACTACGGTTGAAGGTCATTCAGGGAATCTTATTATTGGTAAATTAAACACCAAAAATGTAGTTGTAATGCAAGGAAGGTTTCATTATTACGAAGGGTATACCATGTCGGAAATTGTGTTTCCGGTTAGAGTAATGAAATTTTTAGGGATAAATCAATTGTTTTTAAGTAATGCGAGTGGCGCGGTAAATCCCGATTATGAAATAGGCGATTTAATGATTTTATCGGATCATATTAATTTATTGCATGATAATCCGTTAATAGGAAAAAACATAGAAGAGCTAGGTCCGCGATTTCCCGATATGAGTGAACCATATAATCATAAATGGATTGAAAAAGCGATTATAATTGCTAAAAACTTGAATATTAAATATCGTTTAGGTGTTTATGCTGCTGTTTCCGGTCCTTGTTTTGAAACACCTGCTGAATATGAACGAATAAGAAATACCGGCGCTGATGTTGTTGGTATGTCTACTGTTCCTGAAGTTATCGCTGCCAGGCATATGGAATTACCTTGTTTTGCTATTTCTATTATTACAGATTTAGGTGTTAAAGGGAAAATTGTGAAAATTTCGCATGAAGATGTAATTAAGATTGCTAATAAATCAGAAAAAAGCATGACTTTACTCATGAAAGAACTATTAAAATAAATTTTAAACTAAAAAATAAATAATTATGAAAAAACAACATGTCTTTATCTTATCTCTTATTTTAATATTTTTTATAAGTGCGTGTAATAGTAAAAAAGCCGATGATAAAAGCTTTGTAATACATGGTAAATTAACCGATTCCAAACAAGATTCAATATTCTTAAATGAACTTTCTTCAAAAGATATGATTCCTGTCGATTCTACAGTAATTAATGCCGATGGGGAATTTTATTTTAAAGTTCAGCCAAAAGAAACCGGATTTTATCAGTTAGGATTAAGCAATAATAATTTTATTACGTTATTGATAGAAAAAGGAGAAAATGTGGAAATAGAAGGGAATGCAACACTTTTAAAGTCAACTTATCTTGTAAAAGGGTCAAAAGGGTCTGAATTAATTAGAGATTTATCTATTCGTATTCAGGAAGCATTTACCCAAGTAGATTCGTTAGGGAAAATTTACGAAAAAAGTAAAGGGGAGCCAGATATACTTAAAGTGAAAGAATCGCTCGATTCGGCTTATTTAAAAATATTTGACACACATAAGAATTATTTAAAAAGTTTTATCGATGAAAATACTTCATCTTTAGCTTCTGTTATTGCTATTTATCAACGATTTGGGAGAGAGTCAATTTTTAACACTCAAACAAAAGAAGATGTAGTTTATTTCGAAAAATTAGATAAAGCGTTAATGCTTGCATATCCCGAAAATCAACATACCAAAGATTTACACGAAAAAATAGCGGAATATAGAAAGATAGAAGAAGAGCGTAAGTTAGCAGAAAATAAACTAGCTGTTGGTTTACAGGCGCCCGATTTTACCTTAGAAACACCCGATGGAAAATCTGTTTCGCTCTCTTCATTAAAAGGGAAAGTAGTTTTAATCGATTTTTGGGCATCTTGGTGTTCTCCATGTAGACAACTAAATCCGGAAATGGTAAAACTGTATAAAAAATTTAAAGATAAAAATTTTACCATATTAGGCGTATCACTAGACCGAGATAAAGCATCGTGGGAAAAAGCAATTAAAATAGATAAATTAACATGGACTCATGTAAGCGATTTAAAATATTGGGATTCTCCAGTAGCTAAATTATATAATGTGCAATCAATACCATATTCTGTTTTAATTAACAAAGAAGGGAAGATAGTGGCAAAAGGATTGGAAGTAGATTCACTAAGATTAAAGATGGAAGAAATAATTAAATAAAAATTAGTGATATGAAAAATATTGCATTGTTTATTATTTCGCTTTTATTTTCAATAACAAGCTTCGCTCAAACTTCTTACATGGAAGAAATATATAAAAAAGGAGTTAGTAATTTTATATTTGAAAATTACAAGACAGCCGATTCATTATTTTCGTTGTATATAAATAAATACGATAAAATTGACATTGATGCATATTATAATTTGGCTGTTTCTAAATTAAAACTTGCTGATACATGCGGGTTTTGTCATAATTTATGGAAAGCAAGTGTTTTGGGCGATTTAGAAGCAAATGATTTATTTAAAGAAAGCTGTTTGCCTTATAAAGAGAAATTAAAACAGTTTTATAAAACAAACGATTCATTAAATTCATTAAGACCAGAAAAAGAATTAAGCTATAATTATTTGTTTGATTTAGCAATATATAAGTCGGAAGTTGGCGATATTTGTTTTTTATGTAATATATTCGAAAACGATATTTCTTTTTCTGTAAATAAAAATTTGAATGATACCGTTTCATTTATTGATGATTTAGAAAAAAACATTTGTTGGCTTCAACAAGTACATTATGTAGATAGTATAGATAACAAGATTAGAATATTTAACACCATAAATACACATATATGTACAGCAAAAAAACAATATGTTTATTCTCAAGAAGAAATACGCTCTTCATCTTCGGATAATAATTTTCTATTTGAAACATCGGAAGTTCAAAAAGGCTATATTATGAAAGTAGTAGAAGGAAATATAATAGAGAATATAAAAGATTATAAACTATATATTGATACAACAGAAACAAAAAGTAAGGATACCAGTAAATATGAAATTAAAATTTGTAAAAAAGAGCTACCTCCTCCTCTCGATTTTGTTGAAGAAATGCCTAATTATAGAGGGTCAGAAAGTACATTCCTTACTAATTTATATAAAAATTTAAAATATCCGGAAGAAGCCATTAATAAAAAAATTTCAGGGACAGTTATTGTGAATTTTATTGTAGAAATTGATGGTAGAATAACGAATGTTAAAGCATTAAATGATATAGGAGGAGGATGTGGATTAGCGGCTGAAAATTTAATAAAGTCTTTGCCTAAATGGAATCCAGGTAAACAAAATGGGAAACCTGTTAGAGTTCGTTATAGCCTCCCTGTAAAATTTGATTAATAATTAAAAAAGGAATATTTGTTTTATTTAGGTGCTATTCGTAACAAATAAATTCCCAACGCACCAAAAATTATATTGGGTATCCATGCAGCAATAACAGGGGGAAGGTTGCCGCTGGTAGCAAACGTAGAAGATATTTGCATAAACATAATAAAGCTAAAACTTAAGGCTATTCCGAATCCTAAATGTAATCCAATACCTCCACGCAATTTACGACTCGATAAAGAAACGCCAATTAGTGTTAAAACTACAGTAGCAAAAGGAGAAGCAATACGTCGGTGTTTTTCCATTAAATAATGGGAAACATAATCGGAGCCTTTTAATTTTTCGTTGGCTATATATTTATTCAGTTCTCCCCAATTCATGGTAGCAATATTATTGAGGTTTGCAATAAAATCAGCGGGTTTCAAATTAATTGTTGTGTCAAGTCGGCTGCCAAAACTTAATGTTTCCTTTAAACTATCTATTGTTCGAATATAATAATTTTCTATTGTCCATGTACCATTGGCACTATCCCATCTGGCTACATCCGAATTTATTTTATATGTAAGCCCTTTTTCTGTAATACGCTCAAGCGAAAAATTATAAGCTAAATTATTAACACTGTTATAGTGTTCAGCGTATGCATATCCACCCGGACTAATTTGCATATGAATATTTACATCTTTCGAACGTAAGGGGTTTTTAATATATTTCATTTCAAAAGTAATTCTTTTTTTATTTGCCGCAGGAATAATAAAATTCGAAAGAACAAAAGAGAATAAAGCAAGAAAAACGGCAGAATAAATAAACGGACGAAGTAAACGGTAATAGCTTATTCCACTACTTAATACGGCAATAATTTCGGTGTTGTTGGCAAGTTTTGAGGTGAAATAAATAACCGCTATAAATGTAAATAGCGGACTAAAAAGATTAACAAAATAAGGAACGAAATTTAAATAATAAGTAAAGATTATTTCCGATAATGGCGCATTTTTCTCTAGGAAATCGTCAATTTTCTCGGAAATATCAAAAATAATAACAATAATAATTATTAATGCAATGGAGTAAAAAAAAGTCCCTAAGAACTTTTTAGTAATATAGGTGTCAATTCTTTTATATTTAAAATTAGAAAACATAATGCAAATTTAATAAACCTGATGAAACAGAAACGTTATTTTTTCTTAAGTATATTTATTTAAATACGTAATTTAGCGTTTTTGTATGGATAAATCGGAATTATTATATAAAATTGGAATTACGTTAATTCCCGGTGTTGGGGATATAAATGCCAAAAAAATTATTGCCTATTGCGGGGGTGCCGAAGCTGTATTTACAGAAAAAAAATCGAATTTATTAAAAATACCCGGGGTTGGAATGTATTTAGCGGAATCTATCGTTAAAAATAAAATTTTGCAAAGCGCCGAAAAAGAAATAAAATTTATAGAAAAAAATAAAATAACACCATTTTATTTTCTCGATGAGACATATCCGGAGCGATTAAAACATTGTGCCGATAGTCCTATTATGCTTTATTATAAAGGAAATGTTGATATGAATGCACCCAAAGTAGTCGGAATAGTTGGTACTCGAAGAGCTACAGAATATGGGAAGAAAATATGTTCGGAAATAATAGAAGGTTTGGCATCATATCAGGTATTGGTTATTAGTGGGTTGGCTTATGGTATTGATATTCATGCACACAAAGCAGCATTGCAAAATGGCTTAATGACTATAGGCGTATTAGGACATGGATTAAACTTATTATATCCTTCGGAACATAAGCCAACAGCCGAGAAAATGATTGAACAAGGGGGTTTGTTAACCGATTTTATTAGCGAAACTCCTTTTATTCCAGAAAATTTCCCTAAAAGAAACAGGATTGTTGCCGGTTTAATAGACGCTTTAATTGTAGTAGAAGCGGCCAAAGAAGGAGGTGCTTTAATTACAGCCGATATTGCAAACAGCTATGATCGTGATGTTTTTGCAGTACCCGGGAGAGTTACCGATCGTTATTCGGAAGGATGTAATAACCTTATAAAAACGAATAAAGCATCGCTTGTTCATTCTTCAAAAGATATTATTTATTTAATGGGTTGGGAAGAAAAAAAGAAGAAAAAGAATGAAGGGGTTCAAAAACAATTATTTGCTGAACTTTCAGAAATAGAAAATAATGTAGTGAATCTGCTCAAAGAAAATAATCCTGCCTCTGTCGATTGGATTCGTGTTAAACTAGATATGCCGGCTACCAAAATAGCTTCGCTTTTACTTAACCTCGAATTTATGGGAATTGTGAAATGCCTTCCGGGTAAAATGTACCAGCTATTATGAGAGGCGTTGTTATCAAATCAACAGGTAGCTCTTACTTTGTAATGAGCGATAACGGACAAAAGATGGAATGCCGTTTAAAAGGAAAATTTAAGATTAAAGGAATAAGTAGTACAAATCCTGTATCAGTAGGCGATTATGTTCAATATGAAATGATAGTAGGTGATATTATTGGCGTTATAACAGATATTGAAAAAAGAAAAAATTATATTGTTAGAAAATCGACTAATTTATCGAAACGTCAACATATTATTGCATGCAATATAGATCAAGCTATATGTATTGCAACACTTGCCTTTCCTCGCACATCCACCGGATTTATTGACCGTTTTTTAGTTACTGCCGAACAATATCATATTCCGGCATTCATTGTTTTTAATAAAATAGATTTATATCCCCCCGATCTTATTGAAAGTTTAGATGAGTTGATAGAAATATATAATCGTATTGGGTATAAATGTTTAATAACATCAGCTATTACAAATCAAGGAATCAATGAATTTAATGACCTTTTAAAAGGGAAAATAAATTTGTTAGTAGGTCATTCGGGTGTTGGTAAATCGGCTGTAATAAATAAAATAGAACCTTCCTTAAATTTAAAAACCGGTGAAATTTCATCATATCATTTAAAAGGGCAACATACCACTACTTTTGCCGAAATGCATCCATTGTCGAATGGTGGATTTATTATAGATACTCCGGGCATTAAAGAATTCGGGATGATTCATATAAAGCCGGAAGAAATAGGAGGGTATTTCCCTGAAATGAGAGCATTATTACCGCAATGTAAATTTCATAATTGCACACATATTCATGAACCCGGTTGTGCTGTTCTAACGGCTCTTAAAGAAAATAGAATAAATGCATCTCGTTACGAGAATTATGTAAATATGCTGAGTGATGAGGGAATTGAAAAGAGTAAAGACTGGGAATAAAAAATATTTTTTTGCAAGTCAAATTTAACTCATTCATAACTTACAAATAATTTATTGATTAGAATACTATGTTTTTTAATCAAAGTGAAGAAATTTCCTGACAACCTTTCCCGAATTTTTCGGGATTTTGTACCTTTTT
>DAOLWT010000028.1:0-13949 GCA_035421345.1 Bacteroidales bacterium | reverse complement strand
GGGGTTATCGTTAACTCGGAACGATGGGATTCCCAACCATCTATCTCTTCCGATGGAAAAACATTATATTTTACAAGTGCTCGTAACGGAGGTAAAGGAAATATGGATATTTGGAAGACTGAAAAAGACGAAAACGGTAAATGGAGTAAACCGATTAACCTTGGTGATACCATAAATACAGATAAAGGAGAAATGTCCCCTTTCATTCACCCAGATAATCAGACTTTATATTTTGCCTCAAACGGACACATGGGACTCGGAAATTACGATATTTTTTATTCACGCAAGGATTCTTCCGAATATTGGAGAAAACCTTTAAATATTGGATATCCAATAAATACGTATGCTGATGAAAGTTATCTTATTGTCAATTCCAAGGGCGATTTAGCCTATTTTTCATCCGATAGAAAAGGAGGAAAAGGAAGTTTAGATATTTATTCTTTTCCGCTATATGAAAAGGCTCGCCCTAAAAAAGTAACCTATGTTAAAGGGGTTGTTTATGATAAAGAAACGAATAAAAAATTACAGGCAAAATTTGAATTAATTGATCTGAAATCAGGAGAAATTAGTGTTGAATCAACTTCCGACCCTGTTACTGGAGCGTTTTTAGTATGCCTTCCTACCGAAAAAGATTATGCCTTAAATGTTTCTAAGGATGGATATTTATTTTTCTCGGAAAATTTTACCTTAACGGGTATTTATTCTAACTCAGATCCGTTTATGAAGAATATTCCGCTACAGCCTATAAAAATAGGAGAGACAGTGGTTTTAAAAAATATCTTTTTTGATACCGATAAATTTGACATCAAACCGGAATCAAAATCAGAGTTAGATAATTTAATCAATTTATTGCAGAAAAATGTAAACATGAAAATTGAGATTAGCGGACATACCGATAAAATGGGAGAAGATATGTACAATCAAAAATTATCTGAAAATAGAGCTAAAGCGGTATATCTTTATTTAATTCAAAATAACATAGCCGAAAATAGGTTGTCTTACAAAGGCTATGGTGAATTAAATCCAATAGATTCTAATGATACAGAAGAAGGAAGAGCAAATAATAGAAGAACCGAATTTAAAGTAATAAGCAAATAATCCGATTCCTAAAATAATATTTCCTTTTTTTATTAATACATTAAAATTTAAGTATTTAGACTAATAACTGTTTATTTAATTGTTGATATTTTGTGAGCGAAAACCATTACTAATAAAAGGTTTTATCGTATATTTGTGAAAATTTTATACAATGAGTGGTAATTATACAGAAGATAGCATTGTTTCCCTCGATTGGAAAGAGCATATCCGCTTAAGACCCGGTATGTATATTGGGAAACTCGGAGACGGAGCATCTCACGATGATGGCATTTATGTATTAATCAAGGAAATTATTGATAATGCAGTAGATGAGTACATTATGGGCTTCGGCAAAAAAATTGAAATTACCATTAAAGATAAAAAAGTTTCAGTAAGAGACTACGGCAGAGGAATTCCGTTAGGTAAATTGGTTGACTGTGTATCTAAAATTAATACTGGTGCTAAATACGACTCGGAAGTGTTTAAAAAAACAGTCGGCTTAAACGGAGTAGGTTCTAAAGCGGTTAATGCGTTGTCTTCTTTTTTTATCGCTCAATCTGTTCGCGATGGGAAAACACGGATCGTCGAATTTACAGATGGAGAAATTGTTAAAGAGGGGAAAGATGAAAAGACAGATTTAAAAAACGGAACAATCATTACTTTCATTCCCGATGAAAAAGTGTTCGGTAATTATTATTTTATTACGGAATATATAGATAACCTACTTTGGAATTATGCTTTTTTAAATACAGGCTTGTCAATTTATTTCAACGGACAGCGATATTTTGCTGAGAATGGCCTCTTTGACCTTTTAACTAAATATATCAATGGCAGCGAAATAGTTTATCCTATTATACACATAAATGAAGCGGATTTTGAAGTAGCATTGACTCATAGTCAGAATCAATATGGCGAAGAATATTATTCATTTGTAAACGGAACACATACTCCCCAGGGAGGAACACATCAGGCAGCTTTTCGAGAAGCCGTTGTTAAAACAATTCGCGAGTTTTATAAAAAAGATTTTGAAGCCAGCGATGTTCGTTCATCTATAATTGCCGCTGTTAGTATAAAAATTCAGGAACCGGTTTTTGAATCACAAACGAAAACAAAATTAGGTTCTCAATATATGGAACCGAACGGACATACAATCCGAAATTATGTGGGTGATATAATAAAAAAACAGCTCGACGATTATCTTCATAAAAACCCTGAAACTGCTGAAGCCCTTCTTAGAAAAATATTACAGTCGGAAAAAGAACGGAAAGAACTGGCAAATATTAAAAAAATTGCAAAAGACAGTGTAAAAAAAGTTAGCCTGTATAATAAAAAATTACGAGATTGCCGCTCGCATTACAATACCAACGACGATCGTAAACTAGAAACAACCTTGTTTATTACCGAAGGAGATTCTGCCAGTGGGTCTATTACCAAATCAAGAGATGTAAATACCCAAGCCGTTTTTAGTTTAAAAGGGAAACCGCTTAATAGCTACGGGATGAACAAAAAAGTGGTTTACGAAAACGAAGAGTTTAATCTCTTACAAGCAGCCTTAAATATTGAAGAAGATATTGAAAATTTAAGATACAATAATATAGTTATTGCTACCGATGCGGATGTTGATGGTATGCATATTCGATTACTGCTAATTACGTTTTTTCTTCAGTTTTTTCCCGATCTTGTTAAATTAGGTCATTTGTATATTTTACAAACCCCATTGTTTCGGGTACGTAACAAAAGCAAAACATTTTATTGTTATTCAGAAGAAGAAAAGAAAAAGGCAATGCAAGAATTAGGTGCTAAACCTGAAATTACCCGATTTAAAGGACTTGGTGAAATTTCACCCGATGAGTTTAAACATTTTATAGGTCCGTCTATGCGCTTGGATCCGGTTATTTTAAAGAATAATTCGTCTATTGCTGAAATGCTATCTTTCTATATGGGAAAAAATACGCCTGAACGTCAAAACTTTATTATTAATAATTTACGGGTAGAGCTCGATTTTGTTGAAAATTAAATTAGTTGATTTATTCGTATTATGATAATACGAAATCGAAAGAAAAGAAATTATTTAAGTAAAGTTACAGTACCAACAAATATTTTTTCTTTGCTGTTTATCCCTTTTACTTTTATTTGATATACATAAATATCAGGCGCTACCATTTGGTTCGATTCATTGTTAAGTGAGCCATTCCACGGATTTTGGGGGTCTTTTGTCTCGAAAATAATATTTCCCCATCTATTATAAATTGTCATTTCATAACTTCCTTCTTCCCAGCTATTCCCTATGGCTTGAAAAAAATCATTAATACCATTATTATTGGGAGTAAAACTGTTCGGGATGTAAATAGTATATTTATCCACTATTTCAATAATTTTAATAATACTGTCAATACAGCCAAAACTATCGCTAACAATAAGTAGAACAGAATAATTTCCAATGGTATCAAAACTGTGCACAACAGTTTCACTATATAGATTTCCTGTATTATCTCCAAAGTCCCATTGCCAAGTATTAGCACCCAACGATTCAGAAGTAAATGTAACATTTGGATTTGATATCGTAATTGGATTAGGGTGATAACTGAAATTAGCTTGAACCCCATCTATATTATAAATAGTTATGGTTGCGATATCATCACAAAACCCATCATCAACAGTAACGGTATAAAGTCCAGGCGATAGTTGTTGGATTGATGTTGTTGTGTCGCCGGTACTCCACGAATAGGTATATTTTCCGGATCCGCCGGAAGCGACTACCAACGCGGAGCCATCGGATTGATTACAGTGTGCATCAACAAAACTAACTGTTGCCTCGGGCATATTTGAGTTATGTATCGTAGCTGAAAAAGAAATGGAACAGCCATTAATATCTGAAACTAAAACAGAATAACTTCCGGCTGGTAAATTATTCGCCGTAGCTGTTTGTTGAAGAGGGCTTGTATTCCAGCTATACGTATATGGCTGGGTTCCGCTATTCACATAAACAGAGGCCGATCCATCGCTTTGTCCGCAGTTAGTATTTGTAATATTAGATATAGAAGCACTTAAATTCGAAATTTGTATGACTTTAGCGGTATCTACCTCTTGGCATATACCCTCCGTTATCGTTACAATATATGTTCCGGCACTTAAGTTTACTGCGGTAGCTGTATTTTGAGGAGGTTGCGTGTTCCATTGATATGAAAAATTTCCTGTTCCCCCGTTTATGGTTACATTCGCCGTTCCATTTTTTGCATTACAAATGGTAGGAGTTGTTGAGGTAGCAGTTAATAATGAATTGACAGTAAAAGGAAGACTGCCAGATGGTGCTACATTGCCACAGAGGTCGGTTACGGAGTTACATGCATTCGCATCTAAATTAAGAGAATACGTTCCACATTTAGTTATAGCAGGAGAAAAAGTTAATGTAAATGTTTTTTCTTGTGTGCCACCCGATGTACAGCTTACTCCGTTTACCCCAGTAATTGTATAGGGACCTCCCGGACCTGTAAGCATTAAATCGCAAGGAGCAATCGTATTGCATAAAATATTCTCAGAAAAACTAAAGTTAATAGCATTGATACCAAAAGGAGTAGGAGAATTAATTTGTTGAATAAATGGAGTAACATTGTCGAAAATTTGAGCTGTAGATGAACTGAAATCAATGGTATATCCATAAGTTGATTGAGACCAGTTAGAAACCATCATGACGTAAATGTTACCTGCTTTAACAGGAATGTCTGCATTCCAAGGAGGGCCATTTGTATCGCCGGGCCCGTTATTGTTATCTGTTCCTCCTTGAGCACTACTGGCTCCTGTTTGACCATTTTTTCCAAATGAATCTCCAAAAGAATTACAACTTATTTCTAACTTAGGATTTGTAAGTATTTCAGCACAACTGGCATGGGTTAAATCAAAAATAGTCCAGTCATAATCATCCACAGTATCGGTATTATTATTATTAGGGGTTAATATAAAACTAAAATTGCCATTGGTTTGTGCTGTAAAAGTATACCATACACTATACTTTTCTCCATCGGTACAAGAGAAGGCGGTGTCAATTTCATTCGTATAATTACCAATTCCTGTATATGCGTTTGTTTCGTGATAAACATTCTTACATATCGCAATAGCTCCCGGGCAATCTTGAACGGTAGGGGTTTGAGAATAAACAGACAAAAAAGAAAAGAAAATAAAAAATAAATATATTCTTTTATAAATATATAAGAATGAAATTAAATTGGATAGATAAATAAAAAATAGTTTATCAAAAAACTTCATACAGCTTTTGATTCAAAGAATTTATTACAAAATTAATACTTTTAAATCAATGATTTAGAATTTTATTAAGATAAATTTTAACAATTGTACGATGATAAACTAATACCGATTGCATATATGTAATAGTCCAATAAATTGTACTATAACATCTATGTCATCGGCATTACCATTGTAAAAATTTAAAAAATCCGTTGGATTATTTTAAATTTACAATTGGTATAAAGGAATATTTTTTTGTTATCTTAACTTTAATCGTTTATTTTTACATCATAAATCTTTTAACTATGAAAATAATCCGTATAATTTCCATTTTTTTGGTATTCTCTTTTTTTAGTGCCTGTAAAATGCAGGATTTAACTTCCGTAATTAATACGGTAAATAATACCGTTAATAGTGCTACTCTTACCAACGACGATATTATTCGTGGTCTAAAAGAAGCGCTTAAAGTAGGAACTAATAATTCGGTTAAAAGTGCATCTGTGCTTGATGGGTTTTATAAAAATGCCTTAATTAAGATTCCTTTCCCGGAAGAAGCCCAAACAATGGAAACTAAATTACGTGCTTTAGGAATGGGGACCCAATGTGATAAATTTGTAGAAACCATGAATAGAGGAGCTGAAGAGGCCTCTAAATATGCTGCTTCCATTTTTATTGATGCAATCACAAAACTTACTATTTCCGATGGAATGAAAATACTAAAAGGAAACGATAATGCAGCAACAACATATCTAAAAGAAAATACAACGACTTCGCTCAAAACAGCTTTTCTTCCTAACGTTACAACAGCATTATCGCAGGTGGAAGTTACTAAATATTGGACTCCGCTGGCTACAACCTATAATAAAATACCTTTGGTAACGAAAGTAGACCCCGATTTAAATGATTATGTTACAACAAAAGCCATTAATGGTTTGTTTAAACTAATTGAAGCGGAAGAATATAAAATTAGAAAAGATCCTACTGCTCGAATTAACGATATTCTTAAGAAAGTATTTGGAAGCGTTTAATTCTTAATTTTTGTTTATTCTTATTCCTATTGAATTTGTTGAATAACTTGAACAATTAGTTTTGTTACTTTTTCAACATTTTGTTTAAAAATATGTAAAACCTCTTCCCAGGTAACTGGTTTTTCATCTTTTTTCCAACAGTCGTAATCAGTACTTACAGCTATAGCAGCATAAGGTATTCCTGCTTCGTTGGCAAGAATTGTTTCTGGAGCAGTAGACATATTAATAATATCAGCTCCCCATAAACGAAACATATTAGACTCTGCTCTTGAAGAGAAACGAGGTCCTTCAATAGTAATTACAGTCCCTTTCGGATGATTCGAATATCCGAGTAAATCGGCATTTTTGTGAATAAGGGAACATAAATTAGTATCAAAAGGATCCGACATGGGGGTATGCGCCAGGTTTTCGTGTTCAAATACATCATGAAACGTAACAATACGATGTCGGGTAAAATCAATAAATTGGTCAGGAATAACTAAGTCACCTCGTTTAATTTCTTCGCGCAGACTTCCACAAGCAGTGGTGGCTAAAATATGCGTACATCCTAATTCTTTTAATGCAGTAATATTTGCACGGTTATTAACTTGTGTAGGAGGTGTTGCATGGTTTCGTCCATGACGAGAAATAATATAAATTTCTTTTCCACTTAATTGTCCGGAAAAAAGAGAAGATGATGGTTTTCCGTATTTTGTTGAAATATCGAGTTCTTTCTTAGAAGTAAATAAATCAAGACTTTCTAAGCCTGATCCTCCTATTATTCCTATTTTAATCATAGATTATTATTTTATTTTTCAAACATACAAATAATACAAAATATAAAATAAAATATTTTGTAATTTTATTCTTAAAAGATGGAATGAAAAATTATAGAAAAGAATTATGGTTTAATACAGAAAAACGATATCAGTTTATTCATATTACAGATAAAGTTCAGGAAACGGTAAAAGAAAGTGGTGTTAAAGAAGGCTTGTGCTTAGTAAATGCGATGCATATTACGGCCAGTGTTTTTATTAACGATAATGAATCCGGACTACATCAGGATTATTTAAATTGGCTGGAAAAGCTTGCACCATATAGTCGAAACGGTTATCAGCATAATGTTGGAGAAGATAACGGGGATGCTCATTTAAAGAGGCAGATTATGGGCAGGGAAGTAGTTGTTGCCATTACCAATGGGATGTTAGATCTAGGCCCATGGGAAGCTATATTCTATGGTGAGTTTGACGGTAAAAGAAAAAAACGAGTACTTATAAAAATTATTGGAGAGTAAAAATAGTATTCAATAAATTATTATGAAAACATGTTTATCAAATACTATCAAAAACTGTAATTGTACTTATTCTTGTTCAAGAAAAGGTTTATGTTGTGAGTGCATTGAATACCATAAGAAGCAGGGCGAACTACCGGCTTGTTATTTTAATAAAAAGTTCGAAGCTACGTTTAATCGAACTTTAGAAAACTATATCAAAATGCTAGAAAAAAAATAGGTTATTCAATTTGAAATTTTTTAAATGTTTTATCATTCATATATTTTAATGCTTGAAGATAAACATCATCTGTTTCATTATAAATTTCGTAGAATGAGTTATTGTCGTATAGGCTTCTTGCAATGTACGACCTTATTTGATTTACAATAAATTCTTTGGATAATTCATACCCTTCTGCTACTTTCTTTACTCCTTCGTTTTCGGCATACGCTAAAAACTTGTTTAAGAAAAGAGAATCTAAATTAAAACTTTTCTTGTACGTTTCAATGTTCGGATATAGTGCAAAAAGACTGTCGCGTTGCTGATTTATAAATTGAATTGAATAGGAATAAATTAAGCCTTTTCTTAAAAGATCAATATAATAATCAGAAATTTTAGATGTATCTGCAGGTATAAAAATATCGGGCATAATACCGCCACCTCCATAAACCAAGCGTTTTTTAGATGTGTAATATTTGAGTGAGTCCGGGAAATGAATGCTGTCGGAATGAAATGTTTCTCCGTTTTTATACCGATTATATAAATCTTTATAATATTGTTCGGTTCCTTCTGCATATGGTTTCTGAATAGATCTTCCCGAAGGGGTGAAATATCGGGCTGTTGTTAAACGGATAACAGAACCATCAGGCAGGTTAAAAGGTCGTTGTACAAGTCCTTTACCAAAAGTTCTTCTGCCAATAATTAAACCTCTATCCCAGTCTTGAACAGCACCTGCAACAATTTCGCTGGCAGATGCAGAATTTTCATCTACTAAAACAATTAACTTTCCTTTTTCAAAACCACCTAAGAAGGTAGCATTATATTTTTGTTTAGGGCTGTTTTGACCTTCGGTATATACAACTAATTTTTCTTTTCCAAGGAATTCATCTGCTAGTTCAATAGCTGTATTTAAGTAACCACCACCATTTCCGCGTAAATCTAAAATCAGGTTTTTCATACCCGATTTCTTTAGTTTAGAAACGGATTCTTTAAATTCTGACATGGTCGTTGCTCCAAATCGGTTTAATTTTATATAGCCAATATCTTCGGAAGACATAAAAGTAGCATCAATACTATTAATAGGTATTTTGTCGCGTGTAATACGATAATCGAGAAAATCTTTTTTCCCTTTTCTTTTAATAGTAATACTAACAATTGTTCCTTTTACACCTCTAAGATGTTTTAATACATAATCGTTGTTTATTTTTGAACCGGTAGCATCTTCTCCGTCTATTTTAATAATTTTATCGCCCGATTGGATGCCTAATTTTTCGGAAGGTCCTCCGGCTGTTGGTGTTACAACAATAATAGTGTCTTTAATAATTGAAAACTGTATACCAATTCCATCGAAATTTCCTTGAAGCGGTTCGTTTGCTTCTTTCATTTCTTCTTTAGTAAGAAAAACGGAGTGAGGGTCTAGTTCTTTCAGCATATTAACAATAGCTACTTCAACGAGTTTGTTATTATTAACGGTATCTACATAGAAAAGATCAATAATTTGTAGCGCATTAACTAGCTTTTTGCTATCTAATTCAAAATTATTTGATGGCTTCTGTCCAATAGAATGAGAAGAAAATATGAAGAAGTAACAAAAAAAGATACTTAGGAAAGTAATTCGTTTCATTGTAAAAAAGTATTAGTCCGTACTTGTTATATAACTCACAAAAATAAGTTAAATTTTAGGGACTTATTATTTTTTTTCGTTAAAAAAGATTAAATATGTCTGTTTTATCGTGTTTTAAGCTACTAAAAACTTTCTTAGATAAACTCTTAACTTTGTTTGTATAATAAAATAGTTTCACAGAGGTTCGCAGAGTTAAAAGGAGGCTCACGGAGAATTCTAGCGCTCTAGTTTGCTTTATTAGTTCGTTGTTCGTAGTTATTACTTGGATATTTGGAAATTTGAATTGGAAATTGGAAATTCCTTTTTTCCTTTCTTATTCAATCATTCTGTCATTCACTCATTCTTTCATTCTATCATCCCAAATTAACCTTAAAGAATTCCACAATTCTAAAAGCAGCACTTATTTCGTTTTCGGGTATAGGCACATTTACCGTGTAGGATTCTCTTCGTCCGTAAGTAACCATGGCTGAATAAGTAAATTCGAGTATCGTATTATTTTCGCTTATCTGAACATAATCCAGTCGGGCCGACATCCCTTTCCAGGAATGAAAAGAACCATTTAAATAAATGCCATTAGGTGCAATAATCGCTTTGCCAATATTTTTTTTGTTGTTACGATAGGGGATTGTGTATGATAAATAGGCTGAAATCCCTATTAGAACCATAATGCCTAGCTGAACGAAAACAAATATAAGAATGCCGTCGGGATGAACAATGCACATAATTGTATTAACAATAAAAGCAATAATACTAATTAACCAAAATAAACCCCACTTTTCATTTTTTCGTTTTGCATATTCTGCGTTTGTATATTCATTCCATTCGTTGGCTTTATAAACCCAATAAGCAAGGATATTCTTACCTGATACAATATCGTCAAATCGCTTTGCTCGTTTAAAGAAAAAAGGAGTTACAATAGCGCCGGTAATAAACATAACCAAGCCAATCATAATCATAGCTCCACCGCCATCCATCATATCAATATCAGTAATCATCGGAAGAATAAAAGTAATTAGGAAAGCAATGGTTACAAAAAGCCAGATAAAAGCATACGTTCGTTGTCGGTTTTTTGGTTTTTGCATTCCCATAAAAGGGGTATTACCGGAAAAAGAAGTGGTATGTTGAAATCCGCAAGTATGACAAAAGCGTGCTTGTGGCTTTAGCGGGGTATTGCATTTCGGACAATTATTCACCATAAATAAATGCTTGTTGTTTAATCAAAATCAATACGGATAGAGTCTTTTAATTTTAATCCAAGCAAACTGCTTGCTTTTCCCATATTTAATGCTATTTCAAGATATCCGGAGGACCCGAACAACGCTAATTTTTCCCCTGATTCAGCATCTTTATAGGCATGACTAATCGTATTTATTTCATACCCGCTTCTGAATGAAATAGTAAATCTTCTTCCTTTGCCTATTTCTCTGAATATAGGCTCTGTAATATTAGTAATAACATTCTCATAAGAATCAACATAAATTACATTTCCTTTAATTGCATTTTCCTCCACAATCGGTTTTAATTGTATTAGTTGATTTATCGTATTCCTTTCTATTCCTATACTTTCTAGGGTGTCTCCCTGAATAATACGATGAGCTACTTTTATAAAAATATCCTGCGTGGGAAAGGTAAAATAATTAGAATCTTGATAGATCGTAATTTCAATAATTTTTTCGGGTTTTTCGTCGAAAATTAAAGAGAATATACCATTGTCGGCCCCAATAAAATAATATCCTTGATAGCAAATCAATACATGGGGCGTTTCTATGGAAGCTTCGCTATTTACACCTATAATATGGATTGTTCCTTTGGGAAAGCTTTTATAACAGTTTTTTATTACAAAAGACGCCGGCTCAATATCGAAATGATTTATTTTATGAGATATGTCAACAATAGTAACATTGGGCATTAAAGATAAAATACTCCCTTTAACGGTGCCAATATAATAGTCTTTTTCTCCCCAGTCTGTTGTTAATGTAATAATTGCCATTGTTGATAGAATGCAATTAAATAATAAAAAATGTGTTAACTTTGTTTATCAAAAGTAGTAAATATCTTTTAACAAATAGGATGGAATAAAAAAATCTTTTACACGTGTTTTTGTTAAGAAACAAATGAGTTTTCGAATAGAATAATGTTCCCAAATAATATTTGGAAAGCATAACACAAAGAAAGGCTTATAGGTAGTGTTACATATATAAATAAATAACAATAAATGACAGAAAAAACAATTATTCTGGAAGCAATTGATCCGGTTGAAATTTTTGGTGTGAATGAAAAAAATCTAGAACTTATTAGATCATTTTTTCCTAAAATTAAAATTATTGCTCGGGGTGATATGATAAAGATGATAGGCGATAAGAGTGAGCTGGAGCAGCTAGAAGAACGATTATTCGTATTAATAAAACATTATGAAAAGTTTGGTAAAATAACCGAAAAAGATATTTCTTATATTGTGGACCCGACTCAAACGTATAATGGGGTTATACAGGAGAAGGATGTGTTGGTTCACGGTAAAAATGGCGTTCCTATAAAAGCGCGTACGGTTAATCAACAAAAAATGGTTGAAAGCTACGAAAAGAACGATATGATTTTTGCTATTGGCCCGGCAGGGACAGGCAAAACCTATACATCGGTGGCATTAGCAGTTAGGGCATTAAAAAATAAAGAAGTCAAACGAATTATTTTAACTCGTCCGGCAGTAGAGGCAGGCGAAAATCTTGGCTTTTTACCCGGCGACTTAAAAGATAAGCTCGATCCCTATTTACAGCCATTATATGATGCATTAAGGGATATGCTGCCCCCTCAAAAACTCTATACGTATATGGAAGATGGAACCATAGAAGTAGCTCCATTGGCTTTTATGCGAGGACGAACACTTGAAAATGCGTTTGCTATTTTAGATGAAGCGCAAAATGCCACAGAACCTCAAATGAAAATGTTTTTAACTCGTATGGGCAGAAACTCGAAATTTATAATTACCGGAGATGTTACTCAAATAGACCTTCCCCGAAATCAGTCTTCGGGTTTAATCCATTCTATTCATATCCTAAAAAATACCGAAGGAATCGATTTTATTATGCTCGACAAACGCGATATTGTTCGTCATAAATTGGTTAATAAAATTGTAGAAGCATACGAATTAGATAAAAAGAATACAAAGTAGCCATTTTTTATAGAATTAATTTTTTATTTGTCTTTTTAGATTATTTTTGCGTTAAATTTAAAAGCAATAAAAATGGCCAATGCAATTGTTGAAACCCGATTTCAATTTCCCGGACAAAAAAGTTTTTATAAAGGGAAAGTGCGTGATGTATACAATATAAACGATCAGTTATTAGTAATGATTGTTTCCGACCGAATATCGGCATTCGATGTTGTTTTACCCAAAGGGATTCCTTACAAAGGACAAGTATTAAATCAAATTGCAGCTAAGTTTTTGGATGCAACAGCCGATATTGTACCTAACTGGAAAATTGCCTCTCCAGATCCAATGGTAACGGTGGGTATTAAATGCGAAACATTTCCGGTAGAGATGATTATTAGAGGGTATTTAACCGGAAGTTCTTGGAGAGATTATAAAAATGGAGCCCGTGAAATATGCGGAGTTCCTATTCCCGATGGAATGAAAGAACATCAAAAATTTGCGAAACCAATTATAACGCCTACTACTAAAGCAGAGCAAGGTCGACATGATGAAAATATTTCGAGAGAAGAAATTATTAGTTCCGGACTGGTTTCAGAAAAAGATTATTTGTTATTAGAAAAATATGCGCTAGCCCTTTTTGAAAGAGGAAGTCAGATTGCGAATAAAATGGGACTTATCCTGGTTGATACAAAATACGAATTTGGGAAAAAAGACGGACAAATCTATTTAATAGATGAAATACATACTCCCGATTCATCTCGCTATTTTTATTTGGAAGGATATGAAGAACGTCAGGCTAAAGGAGAGAATCAAAAACAACTTTCTAAAGAATTTGTTCGCGAATGGTTAATGGCAAATGGATTTAAAGGTGAAAAAGGACAAAAAATGCCAGAATTAACGGATGATTTCGTTAATCAAATATCGGATAGGTATATTGAACTATACGAAAATATAACAGGAGAGAAGTTTGAAAGATATAATGTTTCGAATGTAACAGAAAGAGTAGAGAAAAATATTCTACAATTTTTAAAATCGCATTAACTCTTCGTATAAAAGTCGGGTAGGTAATCCCATTACATTAAAATAGGAACCTTCAATTTTTTCGATGGCGGTGTATCCAATCCATTCTTGTGCACCGTAAGCTCCTGCTTTATCGTAAGGTTGGTATTTGGAAATATAATAATCTATTTCTTGGGGTGTTAATGTTCTAAAATAAACCTTTGTTAGTGCATAAAACGATTTTGTTTTATTTTTTGTTTTCAAGCAAACACCGGTAATTACTTCGTGCATGTTGCCAGACAATTGGTTTAAGATAGAGACCGCATCGGCGTAATCTTTCGGTTTATTCAAGAGTGTGTTAT
>DAOLWT010000027.1:0-14219 GCA_035421345.1 Bacteroidales bacterium | reverse complement strand
TCAACTCCTGAAATTAAAAATATAAAAAAGTGGGTCATGCGTTGCACAAAACAGGAGCTGATTTAAATTTCTTTTAAAATTACTTTTTCTGTAATTTGAGGATAATATGTATGTTCCAGTTCGTGTATTTTTTGGGCTAAGGATTCGGGCGTATCGCTTGGACTAATTTTACATTTTGCCTGAAAAATTATTTGTCCTTCATCGTAATGCTCATTTACATAATGTATTGTAATACCCGATTCCTGTTCTTTCGCATTAATAACGGCTTGGTGAACATGTGCTCCATACATCCCTTTACCGCCATATTTAGGTAAAAGTGCCGGATGTATGTTAATTATTCGACCGGAATATGCCTTAATTAATAAATCAGGAATTTTAACCATAAAGCCCGCCAAAACAATAAAACCTATGTTATAATCATTCAGTTTTTCAATTACGTTGTTTGTTTGGTTTAACTCCGATAAAGTAAATGTAAATGTAGGAATATTATGTTTTTCAGCACGTTGTAAAACAAAAGCCTCTTTCTTATTCGATAAAACCAATGCAATTTTAATTTTTGAATGATTTTGAAAGTGTTCTATTATTTTTTCGGCATTGCTTCCATTTCCCGATGCAAATATGGCTATGTTCATTTTAATATTTTGTGTAAAAATAAGTTGTTTTCACGGAAATATGATAAAAATATGCAAAAAAAGTATTAAAAATAGACCTGTTGAAAACATTTTATATCGCTTTATATCAGTTATTTATATAGTATTTGATTAAAATGTGAATGATATTTTTTGGTAATAATAGTACTTTTTTATTCCTTTGCACTCAGTTAAACCAAAAAAAAATAAAATGTCAGACATCGCAACAAGAGTAAAAGCTATCATTATTGATAAGCTGGGTGTAGATGAAAAAGAAGTTACACCTGAAGCTAGTTTCACCAATGACCTGGGCGCTGATTCCCTTGATACAGTCGAATTGATTATGGAATTCGAAAAAGAATTCAATATTGCTATTCCGGACGATCAAGCCGAAAAAATCGGAACAGTAGGGGATGCTATCGCTTACATAGAAAATAATAATAAAGGTTAATTAAACTTTTTTTATGAATCTGAAACGAGTTGTCGTTACAGGATTAGGTGCTATTACTCCATTAGGTAATAATGTTCCAGATTTCTGGAATGCTTTGCTTAATGGAGTAAGTGGTGCTGCACCTATTACCCGTTTTGATGCATCAAAATTTAAAACACAATTTGCGTGTGAAATTAAAAATTATGATGTGTCTAAATATTTTGACAGAAAAGAAGCACGAAAATACGATCCGTATGCTCAGTATGCTATCATATGTGCAGATGAAGCCTTTAAGGATGCTAATATAGACTTGGAGAAAATCGACAAACAAAAAGCCGGTGTTATTTGGGCTTCGGGTATTGGCGGATTAGATACTTTTTTAGCGGAAGTTACCGATTTTGTTAAAGGAGACGGTACTCCCCGCTTTAGTCCGTTTTTTATTCCTAAAATGATTGCCGATATTGCATCCGGACATATTTCCATTAAATATGGTTTTATGGGTCCTAATTTTACAACCACATCTGCTTGTGCATCATCTACGAATTCAATTATTGATGCATTTAATTATATTCGTTTAGGAAAAGCAAATATAATAATTACAGGTGGTTCTGAAGCTGCTTGCAACCCTTCGGGTGTTGGCGGTTTTAATGCCATGCAAGCGATTTCTACCCGCAACGATGACCCTAAAACAGCTTCTCGTCCGTTCGATAAAGACCGCGATGGTTTTGTTTTGGGTGAAGGTGGTTGTGCGTTGGTTATTGAAGAATTAGAACATGCCCTTGCTCGTGGAGCTAAAATATATGCAGAAGTTGCCGGAGGCGGACTTTCTGCCGATGCACATCACATGACAGCACCACATCCGGAAGGGTTAGGAGCTATCAATGTAATGAGAAATGCATTGGAAGATGCCAATATGAAACCGGAAGATCTTGATTATATCAATGTTCATGGCACATCTACCCCATTAGGCGATATTGCCGAAACAAAAGCAATACATCAAGTATTTGGAGAACATGCATATAAATTAAATATCAGCTCTACCAAATCTATGACAGGTCATTTACTTGGTGCAACCGGTGCTCTTGAAGCAATAGCTTCCGTTCTGGCTGTTCAGAATGATGTTGTTCCTCCTACCATTAACCATTTTACCGATGATCCAGAAATTGATAATAAACTCAATTTCACTTTTAATAAAGCACAAAAAAGAACGGTAAATGCTGCTTTAAGCAATACATTTGGTTTTGGCGGACATAATGCATCTATTATCTTCAAAAAATTTGTAAAATAGAAGCCCCTTGAAGCTCTTAACTCCAATTAAAGGCTTACTTTCAAAAGATAAAAAATTATACGAATTTATAAAGAATGTTTTCGGATATTATCCCGGAAACATTCTTCTTTATAAGTTAGCTCTTTGTCATAAATCGGCATCCATAGAAGAAATAAAAGGGGTAAAAATAAATAATGAACGCTTGGAATATTTAGGAGATGCCATTTTAAGTGCCATTACAGCCGATTATCTTTTTAAAAAATTTCCTAGTAAAGACGAAGGTTTTCTTACCGAAATGCGTTCACGTATTGTTAGTAGAACCAGCTTAAACAAGCTATCCGAAAAACTAGGTATCCATAAATTTGTGAACGCTTCAGGAAACATTATTTGTCGCTCTATTAACGGAGATGCTTTTGAAGCTTTTATTGGAGCCATTTTCCTAGATAAAGGATTTAACTTTACCCGCAAAATTATTATCAATAGAATTTTCAAATATCATATAGATGTTGATTTGATTGAATCCAATGACCCAAATTTTAAAAGTAGGTTACTGGAATGGGCACAGAAAAAACAAAAACAAATTGAATTTAAAGTGGTAGGAGAAACAGGGAATGGATACAAAAAACAATACATCGTTAATGTATTTATTGATAATGAAAAAATAAGTTCTGGTATAGATCATTCTATAAAAAAAGCGGAACAAAATGCGGCTGAACACGCCTTTCAATATTTAAATGGAACGAACCTTACGTAAATTACTTTTATAAAAATTTAGAGAAGTCCCTTTTTTTTATATATTTGAATAGCATTTAATATTATTCCATGCCCAAAAAATACCGCCTCGAAAGTCAGTACGATTCAGATTTTACCTTAATAGGAATTATTTCACATCAACGAGATTATCGCCTTATCTGGTCTATTAATAATCAGTTACAGTTAAATATGATTAAAATGGACGATTTAAAAATATTTCAAGATAAAAAAAATGAAAATAATTTTTTTTCATTCTACTATTATGATGATATTAATACCTTTAAAACATATTTTTTTATTTCTAATTCCGGTCAAAAAGGATTGTTATTTCCCGAATACAAGCAAACCAATTTCTTTTTATTCATAAAAGGAAATGTGAATCCAGCATATAGAAATGAAATAATAAAACAATTAAATAAAAATAATTACATATTAAATACACATCATATTCCACTTTCTTCTATTAAGAACGTAGATAATTTTTTTTCGGATATGGAGTTGGATATGATGGAAATGAATAGAAAAAAATAGTTTTTCTTATTCATATCCCTTAAACATTTTCATTCTAATTTATTAGATACTATAAATTATTCATAAATAGTATCTTTTATTATTTTTACGGATGAATCTTGTTTGTTGATTATTTTTCGAGTAATAATTTTTTTAATTTTCTTTTTGTGAGGCGTTTTTTCTTCCTCTTCTATTATTTCTTTTTTAATTTTTATTGGTTTAGGTTCCGATAATTTTACTTTTAAATAAACCGGTTGATGGTCTGAAAATTCAAAATTTGTTCGTAGTGTTTTATTTTCTATTACTTCCAAATTTGGAGAAACAATAAAATAATCGATAATCGTTGTGCGCGTTCTTCCTTTTTTATATGCTTCGGAAACATCTCTATTGGTTGGAATTGCAGGATCATACACCCAATTCCACCCGGCAGGAAGAAAACTACTATCGAGCGCAGGTTCCATCGTCATGCCCATTTCATTTTGCGAAAACCCGTCTTTATTAAAACCGGGAGGGTTTCTATTCCAGTCGCCTCCTACAATAACATAGTTTCCATAACTATACTCTTCCATCATCATGGTACGTAACATGTCACTTTCTTCTTCTCTAAGCTTAGCAGCATCATTGTATGCCGAATTATGGGTATTTATAACCACTAAATATTTTCCTTGTGGTAAACGATATTTGGTATAAATAAAACAACGGCTAGGTAAAAAAATTTGTTTAGGCCAAGCAAAATGCGATTTAAAAGGATACCGAAATGCTTCAACAGGTTTTACTTTAGAGAGCGACATCATACCCGAAACAACCTTGCCCATAGGATCTTTAAGAGGGAAAGGGACAAAACGCACATCGTAATTTTTAGCAAAAACATATGAATATAACGGAAGAAACTCATTAATGAAATTAGTTTCATTAACAAAATACGATCGTTTGGAAGAAGTATCTACTTCTTGCAATAAGAAAATATCGGTGGTTTCCAATTTTGCTAAAAAATTTAAGATGCCGTTTAATGATTTCTGAAACTCTTCGGGTGTTGGCTTAACTCTTTTTCCTCCGTCGTAGAAAAAATCCATGGTATTTCCTAAACCAAAATAGCCTAAATTCCAACTTATTAATGAAATTTCCTGATTTAAAGGAGTGTTAAAGTAACCTCCTCCTAAAACAACTAATTTTTCTTTTCGAACGGGTTTATATTGATAAAAAGTATTGTAAACAAGCATTGAAATAGCTAGTATAAAAACTATTAAAAATAAAAACGACATAAACTGCAGAAGAAATTTCAAGATATTTACAATCATCCGTATGAATTTTAGCAATCAATTAGTAAAAATATTAAAAATATAACACCTGCAAAAATTTAAGTTGCAATTGGTATAATACGCTGATGTTATTTAGTGGTAAAATTCATTTTTTTTTATAATTTTACCGTCAGTTAATTTTGGCTTTCATTAATAAAATAAACCAATGCCAATACTAGGATCAATAATAAAAAGTGCAATAGACCTGAGAAGCCGGATTCCTTTTGATTCTTTAAAACCAAAAGCGAATCAGGCACAACAAAAAACCTTAAAAAAAATATTGAAAAAAGCCAGTATTACTGCTTTTGGGGAACATTATAAATTTCAGGAGATAGTAAAAGAAAAAGAGTTAGTAAGTGCTTTTCAAAAAACGGTTCCTATTTACGACTATAACACTATTTTTAAAAAATGGTGGTATCGCTCTTTAAACGGAGAGCCTTTTGTTTGTTGGCCTGGAAGAGTTAAATATTTTGCGTTAAGTTCGGGAACATCGGAAGCGTCTAGTAAATATATTCCGGTAACCAGCGATATGATAAAAGCGATTAAAAAAACAAGCATACGACAAATTTTTTCTTTAGCACAATACGATTTTCCAAAAGAATTTTTTGAAAAAGGGATTTTAATGATTGGCGGAAGTACTCATTTACAATATAATGGAACCTATTACGAAGGAGATCTTTCCGGAATAACGGCAGGGAATATTCCTTTTTGGTTTCAACATTTTTATAAACCAGGAAAACGTATTTCTAAAGAACGCGAATGGGCTACCAAATTAGAAGAAATAATAAAAAATGCCCCTCATTGGGATATTGGCGTTATTTGCGGCGTTCCTGCCTGGATTCAGATTTTACTCGAAAAAATTATTGAACGCTATCAGCTAAAAAATATTCACGAACTGTGGCCTAATTTCTCTATTTATGTTCATGGAGGAGTATCATTTACTCCCTATCAAAAAGGATTTGAAAAATTGCTGGATCACCCAATTACTTTTATTGAAACATATTTAGCTTCCGAAGGATTTGTTGCATATCAGAGCAGACCCAATACCAGCGCTATGAGTTTGGAATTAGATACCGGCATATTTTATGAGTTTGTGCCTTTTAACGACGAAAATTTCGACTCGGATAATAATATTAAACCTAGTGCTAATGCATTATCAATTAGCGAAGTGGAAGAAGGAAAAGAATATGCTTTGCTTATTTCTTCTTGCGCTGGAGCGTGGAGGTATTTAATTGGAGATACCGTAAAATTTACATCGAAAGAAAAAAGCGAAATTGTTATAACAGGAAGAACGAAACATTTTTTAAGTTTATGTGGCGAACATCTTTCGCAAGAAAACATGAATCGTGCAATTCATATGCTGGAAGAAGAGTTTAATATTGAAGTTCGCGAATTTAGTGTGGCCGGAATTAAATACGATTCCATGTTTGCACATAAATGGTATATAGGTACCGATAACCAAATTGATCCTTTTATCGTAAAACAGAAAATAGATGAATATTTAAAAATATTGAATGATGATTATCGCGTGGAAAGAATTGCCGCTATTAAAGAAGTAATTGTTGAAATATATTCTCCTGAAATTTTTTATTCATGGATGAAATTAAAAGGAAAAGAAGGCGCCCAAAATAAGTTTCCTCGTGTATTAAAAGATGAAAAGTTGAAAGATTGGGAAAGTTTTATTGCTGAATATAAAAAGAATTAATTAATAATATGTTTCGTGTATTTTTCGAAGGGGTACTTTGGGGTTTACTGGTTTCTATTACCATAGGACCGGCTTTTTTTAGTATTATTCAAACCGGTATCGATAGGGGTTTTAAATCTGCTTTCTATACTTCGCTTGGAGTTATGTTATGCGATGCGTTTATAATTGTAATTTGTTATCTGGGATTAACATCTCTTTTTCAAAAACCGGAAAACAACATTTATATAGGATTTGTGGGTGGAATAATACTAATTATTTATGGAACTTATTCTTATCTAAAAAAACCGGATATCCTTAAGCGGAGAAGTCCTAAATACAAAACACCTCCTATTAATACAAAACAAATAAAGTATGTTATTAAAGGATTTCTATTAAATATTGCAAACCCATTTATAATTATATTTTGGCTTACCGCTGTTGGTTTTGTTAGTGCCAGAACAGAAGAGGGTAAATTAATAAATTATGCAATTGTATTTTTTTCAGGAACATTATTAACTATATTTGGTACCGATCTTTTAAAAAGCTTTATTGGAAATAAAATTAAAAAATATCTACGACCTCGTATTCTATTAATTATTAACAAAATAGTAGGAATTACCTTAATAATTTTTGGAATAGTTTTAATGATTCGTGTAATTCAGGAATTTTAAATTCCCTTTTTTTATTGAAGTTTAAATGAATCAACAAAATAAAAAATATAATATCGGATTGGTGTTGAGTGGTGGTGGTACACGTGGCTTTGCTCATATAGGTGCTTTAAAAGCATTAAACGAAGCAGGTATCTATCCGGATATTATTTCAGGAGTAAGTGCCGGTGCTATAGCAGGTTCTTTATATGCTGATGGAATTAAACCGGATGAGATTATGCATATATTTTCGGAGAAAAAAATATTGAAATATCTCGAAATTATTCTTCCGAAAAGAGGATTGTTAAGAATGACGGGGCTTACTCGGATTATTGCACAAAATTTGAAAGCCAAAACGTTCGAAGAGCTCTCCATTCCATTAATAGTGGTAGCTACCGATTTAAATGAAGGAAAAGCGATTTATTTTAATTCGGGCGAATTGTTTAAAGCGGTTCTTGCTTCTTCTGCCGTTCCGGTTTTATTTCAACCCATTAAAATTAACGACCATACCTTTGTTGACGGGGGCGTTGTTAATAATTTCCCAATAGAGCCCTTAGAAAATATATGTAATTATGTTATAGGCATACACGTAAATCCCTTTAACGTTGTAAATGATTTTACAAGTATCATAAGTATTGCGGAGCGTTCATTTCATATTAACTTCGCAAACCATATGTCGAAAAAAATTAAAAAATGCAATATTTTTATCGAACCCCCCGAATTAAAAAATTTTAAACTGTTAGATGTTAGCAAAATACACGAAATTTTTGAAGTCGGTTATAAAGAAACCAAGAAAAAAATGATAGAATACAAAGAACTTATCTCCTCTTTTTAGTTCGTTTTTATAAAATTTTTATTTTTTTAAAAGAAGCTTATGCTTTAAAACAGTAATTTTGCCAAAAATTTAGAATTATGGCATTTTTACAGAAAGAAAAATTGTTTTCGAAACAATGGTTTATTTCCTACAGTCTTATTACAATAGGGGCCTTTATAATGGCTGCCGGATATGTATATTTTATTTCTCCCCATAAAATTGTTCCCGGAGGGGTTTATGGAATATCTATCGTTATTTATCATTTAACTGGATTCCCAATTGGTGTTATGGGTTTAATATTAAATATACCTCTTACTATATTGGGTATTAAAATATTAGGACCTCGATTTGGCGTAAAAACAATCGTAGGATTTTCGCTAACATCTTTATTTATAGATGGCTTGACATGGATTTGGGGTGATGCTCCTTTGGTACCCGACGATGTATTGCTTTCTTCTATTTTTGGAGGAGTATTAGTAGGTTTAGGATTGGGAATAATTTTTAAAACCCGTGCAACTTCGGGTGGTTCCGATATAATTGCCATGATATTTGCAAAATATACCAAAATGCCTGTTGGTCAGTTACTTATAATAGTCGATTCATTTATTGTTATTGTGGGTTTAATTGCTTTCGGCGACTGGAAAATACCTTTATATTCTTGGATAGTTATATTTATTTCTGGTAAAGTTATTGATTTAGTGTTGGAAGGGATGACATACGAAAAATCCTTGTTTATTATTACCGATAAATACGATGAAATAAGAAATAAAATTATTACCGATCTTGACCGTGGAGGCACGCTTATTAAAGGAGAAGGAATGTATAAGGGGGGCGAGAAAAAAATTATTTTTACCAACGTTAGTCGTCGCGAATTAGCAGTATTACAAGAATATATTAATTGGGTTGATCCCAATGCATTTATGACTGTTATAAATGCAAACGAAGTGCTTGGAAATGGCTTTAAATCGCTTAAAGAAAAAGTAGAACAATAATAAAAGCTTTTTATAATAGCTTAAGTAACATAATAAGAGGCTGTTTCAAATTTGAAAGAGCCTCTTTTAATTTTTTTAAGATTAATCTAATATCAATTTTATAATCTATCTAACTCAGCAATAATTTACTGATAATTAATTGATTAGAATGAAATGTTTATTAATAAAAGTGAAGAATGGCATTCAGAAAATTTTGATACAAAACAAGGTTTTGTTTTGTGCTGGAGGACTTGCACTAAGAAAACGCAATATAAGAATTCAATTTTTATGAAATGAAGAGTTTCGGTTTCGGGGGAAAAACAGAACCGTAGTTTTGAAGAAATTTTCTGACAGCCTAGATTTTTTTGTTACTTTTTGTATCATGACAAAAAGTAAATAAGAAAAAGCGTTGCGTGTCGAATTCTGACTGAGAGTATTAACAATTTAGCTAAAAAATCACTAAAACACAGATATTTAATTGATTAAAATACCATATTTTTTCATAATTTTTTTACAAATTTGATTTTTCGGCTTTACTATTCTGTTAAGTTAGATATTTATACCGAAAAGCATATATGTAATGGTCCCAAAAATGAACCATAACATATATGTCATCGGTATAACCATTGTAAAATTTAAAATATCCGTTGGACTATTTTAAATTTACAATTGGTATTATTTCTAATTAATGAAATACTTGCAATTAGTATAAAAGATAAATCGATAATTAATTTTTTATATCAAATTTTTTTGTATTTTTATATTCATATATATTTTTGAAATATCTATATTTATAAAAATTATTAAATCATTCATATTAACAATAACTTAAAACTAAATAAAATGGGATTTCTAGGAAATTTATTACCAAAATTTTGGGTGGTGCTACCGCAAAAGGCGCCGATAAAGGGGCGCTAACTTCTATTATTGAGCTTCTCAATAGTAGTCAAGGTGGAGCCGATGGTATTTTAGGAAAATTAAAACAAGGTGGTTTAGGCGATATTGTAGATTCTTGGATTGGAACAGGAAAAAACAAAGCCGTTAAATCAAATCAAATAAGCAATGCACTAGGTAGTGAACAGGTAGAACAAATTGCCGGAAAACTAGGAATATCGAAAGATGAAGCTGCCAAAAAATTAGCTCAATATCTTCCAACAATTATTGATAAAGTAACTCCCAACGGAAATGCTTCTTCATTAAACAAGAATATTGATATTAAAGAGATTTTGGGTGGTTTTCTTAAATAATTTAAGACAGATCCAAATATAAAATTACTTTATAATTATCTTTTTTATATTTAACAAAAAACAGTACTTGTTTGTATATGCAGGTGCTGTTTTTTTATAAAATAAATTTAAAAATATTTAATAATAAAAAATATTTTTGCTTATAAATTTACCTTATGCACCATTTTTTGAACGAATAAATTGTGTTGAAAAATTAATTATATTTGAAAAAATAAAGAGCTATGAATACATCAGATATACTTAGAAATAACATTATCGACAAACTTATGACAATTTCAAACAAAGATTATTTATCTGCTCTTTTTAAGTTGATAAATTCAAGTACTGTGGATAAAGATATTGTTAAATTGACAGACGAGCAGGTTTTAATGCTTCAATTAAGTGACAAAGACATTAAAAACGGAAAATTAATTTCTCAAAATCAATTAGACAAATCCGATTTGAAATGGCTAAAAGAATTGTAGTTTGGACTGAAACTGCTGCTAAGAGAAGAGAAATTTTAAAATATTGTACAAAGAAAAATGCTTCGACAAGGTATGCTGAAAAATTAATTAAATTAACTACAAAACGGATTGGGTTAATATTAAAACATCCAGAATCATTTAAGTTCGCAGAATACCATGAGACTAGAGAATCCGCAATGGGACATTTTAGTATTTATTATAAATTGACCAATGAACATTTAATAATAACTGCATTTTGGGATAACAGGCAAGACCCAAAGAAACTTTTAGAATTAATACGAAAATAAACACAAGCATAATCGAGTAGCTAACTAAAGAAAACAAACAGATTGGAAGCACCTCATTCTGCCATAATGTTTAGCAAAGCCTAAAGAATACTAGAAATAATTAAAATTCTTTATTCAGCATAAATTTACATTTATTGTTTAACTTGCGCTTGAAATTATTAGGTATTAATGTAAGTCTTTATAAAATTTTAAAAAATGTATTCAACCTTTTTTGATACTAACACCTACTTTATTGACGAGAACGTTAATTATTTTAAATTCGAAAATTGTTACAAGATTTTTAATGAGAAGGGCGAAAATATTGGCACAATAAATCAGAAATTGACTTCCGGTCAAAAAGTTCTCCGCCTGTTTATGAATAAAGCCAACCTTCCTTTTTTATTCGAAATTAGAAATTCAAATAATGAAATAGAAGCTTCAATTTCGCGCGGATGGACATTTTTCTTGTCGAAAATAATTATTAAAGACGCAATAGGAAATAAAATTGGAAGCGTTCAGCAAAAATTTAAAATTATTAAACCCGGTTTCAAAATATTTAATAATATGGGAATGATTATTGCTGAAATATCGGGCGATTGGAAAGCATGGAACTTTGTAATAACCGATAATTCCAATGTTCCGATAGGTTCCATTAGTAAAAAATGGGTAGGTATTGCGAAAGAATTTTTTACAACTGCCGATAAATACAACGTAAGCATTGACCCGAATTATTCAAACAAAGAAAATAAAATTATAATTCTCTCAAGTGCCATAACTATTGATATGGTTCTAAAAGAAAGCAAATAATACGAAGCAAGAGTTAAATTAAACATAATAGAACGCAGATAACGCTGATCCAACGGATAATCGCGGATAATATTAGTTTCCTTGCTCAAACGCATGGCGGACTTATAGCATAAACATCTGTGTCTTTAGTGTATTTTTAATTTATGATTTTCAATGAAATATTTCGACTCTTGATTCGCATAAATAATCCTATTTTTGTAAAAATAATTCTTAAAAATTGTGTCGCAAACGGACCTGTTACTTATTACTCCGCCTTTTGTTCAGTTGAATACACCTTACCCTGCAACCACTTCACTTAAAGGTTTTCTGCAGGAACATGGTTTTAACGTAGCTCAACTCGACCTGAGTATTGCCTGCATTCTGGAATTGCTTTCGGCAGATGGTTTAAAAACAATTTTTGATTTTGCCAGCAAAAATATAGAAAGACAATCAAAAAATAAAAAATATTCAACCAATGCCCAAAAAATCCTTCAATCAAAAGATGAATATATCCGTTATATTGATGCCGTGATACATTTCCTGCAAGGGAAAGACAACACATTTGCCTATTCCATTATTAACGGAGTTCTTCCCGAAGCCGAGCGATTCAACATACAACAAGATTTGGAATGGTATTTCGGAACCGACGGCATTCACGATAAAGCAAAATTTTTAGCCACTTTATTTATTGAAGATATTGGCGATTTTATTACCGAATGTGTCGATAATCGTTTTGGTTTTAGTCGTTATGCCGAACAAATAGGATTAAATGCGAATCGTTTTCAAACAATTTTAGATGAATTAAAAATCAATACACCCATTACCCAAATAATGTGTGATATTTTAGATAAGTCGATTAAAAAACATCAGCCTAAAATAATCGGCATCACCATTCCCTTTCCCGGAAATCTTTTAATGGCGCTGAAATCGGCAGAGTTCATCAAAATAAATTATCCTCAAATCTCTGTTGTTATTGGCGGCGGATTTGTAAATACGGAATTGCGTCAACTCAATGAAGCTAGCCTTTTTAAATGGGTTGATAATGTTTGCTTAGATGACGGAGAACTTAGCCTTTTAAAATTATTGAATCATATTCTTAAAGGGGAAGAAAAGTTAGTGCGAACGTTTAAATTGGAACAAGGCAAGGTGGCTTATATCGACAATGCTGATGAAAAAGATTTTATCCATGAAAATGGTGGAACGCCCGATTATGAAGGATTACCATTGAATGATTACATTTCGGTTTGTGAAACGACCAACCCGATGCATAATTTATGGACTAATGGAAGATGGAATAAAATGACATTAGCACATGGCTGTTACTGGCATCGTTGTGCGTTTTGCGACATTTCATTGGATTATATAAAACGCTACAGCAGCGCAGAAGCAACTGTTCTTTGCGACCGGATAGAAGCAATTATAAAACAAACCGGTCAACGCGGATTTCATTTTACCGATGAAGCCGCACCTCCGGCAGTATTGAAAAAATTAGCGGAAGAAATTATTCGTCGCAAACTAGGCATTACATGGTGGACAAATATCCGTTTTGAAAAATCATTCACTTTTAAATTATGTGAACTATTAGCAGAATCGGGATGTGTAGCTGTTTCGGGAGGACTTGAAGTTGCCTCCAATCGGTTGTTAGAGAAAATGGAAAAAGGGATAACAATAGAACAGCTAGCAAAAGTTACGACTGCTTTCCGTAATTCGGGAATCATGATTCATGCTTATCTGATGTATGGTTTTCCAACACAAACAGCGCAAGAAACAATCGATTCATTGGAAATTGTTCGACAGTTGTTCGAGCAAAAACTTTTGCAAAGTGCTTTCTGGCATCGCTTTGCTATGACGGTTCACAGTCCCATTGGCATGAATCCTTCTAAATACGGTGTTGCGCGCATACCTGCAAAAAATTCCTTCACTCAAAATGGGTGTGAACATATTGACAAATTAGGCTGTGATCACGAAAAATTCAGTAAGGGCTTAACCAAAGCCTTGTATAATTTTATTCACGATAACGGAATTAATTTTAATTTACAAGATTGGTTTGATTTCAAAATTCCTAACACAAAAATTCCTCCGAATTATATAGCACAAATGTTAAAGAATAATAAATAATTGTTTAATTTCTATTTTTAACGATAGCCGTCTGGTTTTATCATGGAATATAATTGAGAATCCGAAAAAATCGGAGCTTAAGACGAAGTTGCTTAAAATATGGAGAATAATAGATGATGATAAATTGTATTATCAAAAAATATCATCTCATAATATGCTATAAAGTGAATCATATTTTCTTGTTGGTACGTAAAATCGCACCATAAATCCACACAGAAAAAATTATTACAGATAGCTTCTACTAGAAAAATAATTTATAAAGAGACTTTTGCAATACCCATTTTCCTGACTTCGACACTTTAAAAAGCAAGATTTTGTAATATACAAAAAATCAG
>DAOLWT010000026.1:0-14522 GCA_035421345.1 Bacteroidales bacterium | reverse complement strand
TAATAAATGTAAAATCGGAATTTAATTGAACCGGAAACCACTGATTTTGTTCAAGGAATTCATATTTCTGTTGAATTTTAACAGTAATTCCGGCTTGATCTTGGAAAAATGGTTCTGCTATTACATTTTGAATAGCATACTGATTTGTATGAATATATAAAGCCCCTTTTAATCCGTCGAAGTTTTTATTTTTTTTAGGTTGAAATGAAATAATATAAACACTATCTTTCCCCTCAATAAGCGTATCTTCTATCAGGAAAAAATATTTATCGATACTCCCTTTACTAATAGGGTTTATATAATTTTTATCACCAATATGTATCACTTCATTATAGAATGAAAACGATTGCATTTGGGTTACAAGCAGGGCAAACAATGGATCTTTGAAACCCGATATTTTAGAAGCAATTAATTTTTCGTTATTGTTATCCGGATAAAGAAATTTTCTTTCAATTATGCTTTCCATAAGAAAAAGATATTGTTTTTCTAGTAACTTTTTAGCTTTTAAAATGGTGGTATCTGTAGTGATGGAATTGTTTTTTAAGGAATCTAAATTTGCTGTAAATGTCATTTTATTATAAGAAGTATAGGAGAAAGAAGATAATTTTTCTGGATTATTCTTGTTTCTGTTCTCAATCACATTATTTATGATACGATGGGCAGGGTTTTCGCCCGGGAAAATTACAACTTCTGAAAGATTTATTGTATTTCTTTTTAATTCAATTTTAATATCACGATATTGATTTGTTATTTTATAAGTAGCCGTTTCATAACCTACATAACTTAATTTTAATGAATCTATTTCCGAAGAAATTGGAATATTAAAAACACCATCAATATCCGTTTGATATGTTTTATATATATTATTCAGTGTAATATTAACAAATGCGAGGGGCTCTTTTGTATGTGAATCTATCACATTTCCTCTTAAAAAATAATCTTGCTGAGAATAAAGTATTATAGGGTTTGTACAGAATATAAATAAACAAAAATTAAAGCAGGTAATCCATTTTCTTAATTGAAACATACTTTTTTATTCTTTATTCTTCGTATCGATAAAAATTGTTACAGGGCCATCGTTTATAAGAGAGATTTCCATCATGGCACCAAATATGCCGGTTTGAATTTCTTTTCCTAAATCGGAGGATATTTGTTTAATTAAATTTTCGTATAAAGGAATTGCCATATTTGGTTTAGCCGCTTTAATGTATGAGGGTCTATTCCCTTTTTTTGTACTTGCATGCAACGTAAACTGACTAACCAAAAGAATATCCCCTTTAATATCAGTCAAAGAAAGATTCATTATATTATTTTGATCATTAAAAATTCTAAGCTGTATTATTTTTTTGCTAATCCATTCAATATCTTCAATGTTATCGGACTCTTCAAATCCAACTAACACCAATAGCCCTTTCTGAATTTCTCCAACAATTTCGCTGTTAACACGAACAGAGGAAGCTAAAACTCTTTGTATAATAACTCGCATAGTTTTATTCTAACATTTTAAATGTAAAACGAAGATGAATTCGAAAAAATATTGATTAATTAAATTTTTTCCTGAGAATCTTTTAATATCTGGTATAAAAATTCTCGAGCTCTAAAAAGCTGGGCTTTCACTGTTCCTAGAGGCAACTCCGTTTTTTCTGAAATTTCTTCATAAGATAACTCATCAAAATAACGCATTTCAATTAAGGAACGATAACGAGGTTTAAGCTTTTCAACGATTTCGCGCATTAATTTTATTTTCTGTTTTTTAATAAAATTTTCTTCCGGATCGTTTGTTTCTGATGGAATATTTTGTGCGATATCTGTTCCATCAACATTATCAAATGACTTATCAATAGAAAAAGTCATTTTCTTTTTTTTCCTTATGTAATCAATACAATTGTTAGACGCAATTTTAAACAACCACGTACTAAAAGCATAATCGGGTGTATATTGATGTAGTTTTTTAAATGCTTTTCCAAATGCTTCTATTGTAAGGTCATCGGCATCATCCGGATTATTAGTCATTTTTAATAACATAAAATAAATAGAATCCTTGTAATTATTCATTAAGGCCGTATAAGCTTTCTGGTCTCCTCTTTCTACAGCAGACTGAACTAACTTATAATCGCGTAACGCTTTATCGGTAAGATGGGATATTACTTCCATTTATTTTCTTTTACTATTATATTAGACAATGCTATTAAAGGGTTAATTATTACAAAAATAAAATCTAATATTGGCGAAATTAATAATAAATTTTTTTCGACCAACTTATTCATTGACTTTTTCAATATAATTAACTGACTAACAATTTTTAAAAATAATAAAAAAATTACAATAATTATCGGATTATATAATTTATCTATCAACAAAAATGTTGTTAACGGAATAAATGATAAATAAAAAAAGAAATTACTTAACGAAAACATTCCTAAAAATATTTTATGGAATCGTTTATAATGAAATCCTGCAGCAAAATGCCTTTTACGTTGAATAACCCATTCGTGATAACTTGATTTAGCAGGTGAAATCGTTTGACTTTCGTAACTATACTCTATGGCTACATTGTTTTTAGTAGCTACTTGATTAATAAACAAATCATCATCTCCTGAAGGAATATGGTAATGCGAGGAAAATCCTTTTACCTTAAAAAATAATTCTCTGTTATATGCTAAATTTCTTCCCACACCCATATATGGCTTTCCAGCCATTGCCCATGAAAAATATTGAATTGCAGACATAATGGTATCAAAGCGTATTATTTTATTAAGCAGTCCTTTTTCTCTTTCAAATCCGCTATACCCTAGCACAATTTGCGTTTTATCAGAAAAATATTTTTGTATCTCAGAAATCCATTGATTACTTTTTGGAATACAATCTGCATCTGTTAATATAAGCAACTCATTTTTGGCAGCTTTAATTCCAATTGCTAGTGCAAATTTTTTTCCTTTAAAAAAATTAATATTTTTTGTTATAGTAACAACATTAAGATGGGGATACGTTTTAGAAAAAGATTTTAATAAAAAATTACTATCATCTTCCGAGCAATCATTTACAACAACTACTTCAAAATTTGGATAATCCTGTTCTAGTATAAGGGGTAGATTTTTTTTAAGATTGGTATATTCATTTTTGGCGCAGATAACAACAGAAATTGGTTTTTTATTATTTATTATCTGTTTCTTCTTATGAAAAGCAAATCGACTAAAAATGCCCCAAAAATAGAATAGTTGAATCAACGCAGAACCTGCATATAAAACAAAAAGAAAAAGGAGAACTAAATTGGACGTAATTTCTTTAAAAAACATTTTCTTTAAATAACATGCAAAAATATTCAAACTAATTCTTTAAGATTTATCTTTGTGCAATAATTTATAAACAATATAAGGTGAGTTATCAAATACTACATACCGATAGAAGCACGAAAGCCCGTACAGGAATCTTAAAAACAGATCACGGAATAATTGAAACTCCTATTTTCATGCCTGTTGGTACAGCTGGTACCGTAAAAGCAATTCATCAACAAGAGCTAATGAATGATGTGAATGCACAAATCATTCTCGGAAATACGTATCACCTTTTTTTACGTCCCGGTTTAGACACATTAAAAAAAGCAGGTGGATTGCATCAATTTATTGGATGGGAAAAGCCAATTCTCACAGATAGTGGTGGATATCAGGTTTATTCGCTATCTGACAAAAGAAAATTAACCGAAAAAGGCGTTATTTTTCAATCCCATATCGACGGGTCAAAACATGAATTTACGCCTGAAAATGTTATGGATATCCAGCGAACTATTGGAGCCGATATTATTATGGCTTTTGATGAATGCACCCCTTTTCCATGCGAATATAATTACGCCAAAAAATCCTTGCATATAACACATAAATGGCTGGAACGATGCATAAAACGATTTGATACAACGGAACCTGTTTATGGGTATTCGCAAAAATTATTCCCCATTGTTCAAGGAAGTGTTTATAAAGACTTACGTGAACAATCGGCTGAATTTGTGGCAGAACAAAATAGAGAAGGAAATGCAATAGGTGGCTTATCTGTTGGAGAACCGGCAGAAGTAATGTATGAAATGACAGAAATAGTTTGCAACCTATTACCCGAAAATAAACCTCGTTATTTAATGGGTGTTGGTACTCCTGCCAATATTCTTGAAAGTATTGCATTAGGGATAGATATGTTCGATTGCGTGATGCCAACCCGAAATGCAAGAAATGGTATGCTTTTTACCAGAAATGGAATCATGAATATGAAAAATGAGAAATGGAAAGATGATTTTAGCGCTATTGACGAAGGGGGTGCTTCATTTGTAGATACCTATTATAGTAAAGCGTATTTAAGACATTTATTTGTTTCAAAAGAAATTTTGGGTTCTATGATTGCAACGCAACATAATTTGGCATTTTATTTATGGCTAGTTACAGAAGCAAGAAAGAAAATTACAGAAGGTGTTTTTTATGAATGGAAAACAGAAATGGTTAAAAAAGTTACCAGTCGATTATAATAAAATAGGAATAAAAACTTCCGATTCTTTTTTTCAAAAAGTTTATGAAATAACCCGTTTAATCCCCTACGGAAGAGTAACTAGCTATGGAGCTATTGCAAAATATCTGGGTAGCGCTCAATCGGCACGAATGGTCGGATGGGCAATGAATGCATCTCATACCTATAACGATATTCCTGCCCATCGAGTGGTGAACCGAAACGGTTTTTTAACAGGTAAAAATCATTTTGGAAACCCCAATATTATGCAGCAGTTGCTAGAAAATGAAGGCATTCAGGTTGAAAATGACAAAATTATTCATTTCAATACGTTATTTTGGGATCCTTGCAATGAGCTTCTGTAAATATATTGTTAATTAAAATATTTTTCTTATCTTTACACAGTCTAAATAAAAATAAAAATGATTACAAAAGAATTAATATTAAATGCATTAAAACATGTTATTGATCCTGACTTAAAAAAAGATTTAGTTTCATTAAACATGATTGATAACATTCAAATAAATGAACAAAACGTTCGCTTCACTCTTGTTCTTACAACACCGGCTTGTCCTTTAAAAGAAAGTTTGAAAAAAGCCTGTATTTCTGCCATTCACGAGTATGTTGATAAAAATGCAGTGGTAGAAGTAATATTTTCTTCAAATGTTACATCCAAAAAAAATATTTCGAATGAGCAAATACTTCCCGGGGTAAAAAATATTATTGCCGTAGCCTCTGGTAAAGGAGGTGTTGGAAAATCTACAGTAGCGGCTAACTTAGCCATTGCGCTTTCAAAATTAGGTTCGAAAGTAGGGCTTGTAGATGCTGATATTTACGGACCTTCCATTCCGGTAATGTTTGGATTGGAAGATACACAGCCAACAGTTGAAGAAATTAATGGGAAACCATTTATGATTCCAATAGAAAAATTTGGAATAAAAATATTATCTATTGGCTTCTTTGTCAATCCCGACCAAGCTTTAATATGGCGCGGTCCCATGGCTGCCGGTGCATTAAAACAATTATTTACCGATGCAAAATGGGGAGAATTAGATTATCTTGTTATTGATTTACCTCCGGGAACCGGCGATATTCATCTTACCTTAGTACAAACGCTTCCTGTTACAGGTGTTGCTATTGTAAGCACCCCGCAGAAAGTAGCATTAGCAGATGCTCGAAAAGGAGTAAGTATGTTTAAACAAGAAACTATACAGGTACCTGTTTTAGGGCTTATTGAAAACATGTCGTATTTTACACCACAAGAATTACCTGACAACAAATATTATATTTTCGGAAAAGATGGATGTAAAAAACTCGCTGAAGAATTAAATGTTCCTTTATTAGGACAAATTCCCTTGGTTCAAAGTATTAGAGAATCGGGAGATGCCGGCACTCCAATTGTTTTAGATAATAATTCCATCATCTCAAAATCTTTTCTTGAGCTTGCTCAAAAAACAGCACAACAAATAGCAATACGCAATGCTAGCAAGGAACCAACAAAAAAATTAGAAACAAATAATTAAAAATAATTAACCATGGCAAAAAGTGAAAACCAAGAATTAATAAAAAAAGTAGAAGAAATTATTAATCAAATAAGACCTTACTTAGAAGCTGACGGAGGAAATATTCGTTTTGTTGAATTAACAACCGACAACATTGTATATGTTGAATTACAAGGGGCATGTGCTACTTGCCCTATGAGTATTATGACATTAAAAAACGGAGTAGAAGAAGCAGTAAAAAAAGCAATCCCCGAAATTAAATCGGTTGAAGCTATTAATTTAAAATAGCATTTTAATTGCTTTAAACGTGTACTTAACGTATTATACTTTAATTGTGGCACATTAACAAAAAGACTTAGTAAATGTAAACGAAAAAAAATCGATAACATTTACTAAGTCTTTTTTTATATTAGGATAAAAAAATTATTTCGCTTTTACTAAAAAATAATTTTTCTTTCCTTTCTGAACAAGAATATATGATTGGTTTAACAAATCATTATCTGAAACAGAAAAATTTTCATCAATTTTTTGCTTGTTAATACTAATACAACCTTCTTTGAGCATTCGTCGTGCTTCATTTTTAGATGTATTAATATTTGTTTTTTCGGTTAAAAAATCTACTACTTGAATCCCTTGAGAAAGCTCATTTATACTGATATCAGACATAGGAACTCCTTCAAAAACGGATAACAATGTATTTTCATCGATTGATTTTAAAGTATCGGTAGTTCCTTTTCCGAAAAGTATTTCAGAAGCATTTAATGCAGAAATATACTCTTTTTCTGAATGAACACGAATGGTAATATCTTTAGCCAGGGCTTTTTGGAGCATTCTTAAATGAGGTGCTTTTTTATGCTCTTCTTCCATCGCTTCAATTTCTTCTTTATTAAACAGCGTAAAAATGCGGATGTATTTCGACACATCTTCATCGCTAGCATTTAGCCAAAACTGATAAAAACGGTAAGGTGATGTTTTATTAGGATCTAACCAAACATTTCCGTTCTCCGATTTTCCGAACTTGGTACCATCTGCTTTCGTAATAAGAGGAGTTGTTAAAGCATACGCTTCTCCTTGAGATTTTCTTCTTATTAATTCTGTTCCCGTAACAATGTTTCCCCATTGATCGGAGCCACCCATTTGTAATTTGCAATTTTTATGTTGATTCAAATAATAAAAATCATAGCCTTGTACTAGCTGATAACTAAACTCCGTAAAAGACATTCCTGCTTCTAGCCTGTTTTTTACAGAATCTTTGGTCATCATATAACTTATTGTAATATGTTTGCCTATATCTCTTATAAAATCAAGAAAGCGATATTCTTTAAACCAATCGTAATTATTGACAATTTCGGCTGCATTTTTCCCACAACCAAAATCAAGAAATTTTTCTAACTGTTTTTTCTGACAACTTAAATTATGATTTAAAATATCTTCCGAAAGTAAATTTCTTTCTGATGATTTTCCAGAAGGATCGCCAACCATACCGGTTGCACCACCAACTAAAGCAAATGGTTTATGTCCGCTTCTTTGAAAATGCAATAAAGTCATAATTTGAACTAAATTACCTACCCTTAAAGAATCGGAAGTGGGATCAAATCCAATATATCCGGATATCATTTCTTTATTAAGTAATTCTTCTGTTCCGGGCATTATGTCGTGCAACATTCCTCTCCATCGGAGTTCATCTACAAATTTTATCATATTTAATCTGATTTAAAAGCAAAATTAGGAAATATTTCAAATACATAAATTAAAAAGATACGCATTCTATCGGTTTTGTTTTTTTAGTCTGATATTATAACTAATTTTACATGCACATTTTTTATTACAGAAACAAATGATACTTGTAACAGGAGGCAGTGGTCTTGTAGGTTCTCACCTACTTTTTGATCTTATCAATTCAGGAAAAAAAGTAAGGGTTTTAAAACGAGAAAAAACATCGATTGATTTAGTAAAAAAAATATTCGCTTATTATACTCCCAATTCCGCATCGTTATTAGATTCTATTGAGTGGGTAACTGGAGACATTACAGATATCTATTCGCTTTATGATGTTTTGGATGGTGTTGATTATGTATATCACACAGCCGGTTTTGTATCTTTTAGTTCATCGGACAAGCAAGAAATAATGAAAGTAAATGCAACAGGAACTGCAAATGTAGTGAATGCATGCTTACATAAAAATGTTAAGAAATTGTGTCACGTAAGCTCTATTGCCACGCTTGGGAGGGAAAACAATAATGGCATTACGAATGAAGAAACACACTGGATTAACTCCAACAATAATTCCGTTTATGCTGTTAGTAAATATAACGCAGAAAGAGAAGTGTGGAGAGGCACCGCAGAAGGTCTTCCAGCTGTTATTATTAATCCTTCAATTATAATTGGCCCAGGAAATTGGGATAAAGGGAGCAGTCAATTATTTAAGCAAGTTTGGGATGGATTAAAATTTTACACCCATGGCGTAAATGGGTATGTTGATGTGCGAGATGTATCGAAATGCATGATACAGCTAATGAATCACCCTATTGAAAATTCAAATTTTATTGTATCCTCTGAAAATATTGATTATTTTACGTTGTTCTCTATGATTGCTAAAAACTTAAATAAAAAAGCACCTTCTATTAAAGTGAACTCTTTTTTAAGTGAAATAGCATGGAGAACAGAAAAAGCAAAATTTCTTCTAACAGGAAAAGCCCCATTAATAACAAAAGAAACAGCACGAACGGCATTTCAAAAATATTATTTTTCGAATGAGAAAATAAAAAAAATCTTAGATTTTGAGTTTATTCCTATTTCAGAATCAATACATCAAACAAGTCGATTTTTTCTAAGAGAATTAGCCTAATAAAAGAAAAATTAAACTGTCATAATATCTTTTTCTTTAGCAAGAATAATTTTATCAATTCGCTGAATATGCTCGTCGGTTAGCGTTTGGATATCGGCTTCTAATTTTTTTATTTCGTCTTCGGGTGTATTTTTCTTTTCGAGTTTTTTAGCGGTTTCGTTTGCATCTCTTCTAATTCCACGTATTACCACTTTTGCATTTTCTGCTTCAGCTTTAGCTCGTTTAACATATTCTTTTCTTCTTTCTTCCGTTAATGGAGGGACTGGTATTCTAATAACCATTCCATCGTTTAATGGGTTAAACCCTAAATTAGCGGCCATAATTGCTTTTTCTATAAGAGAAAGCGCATTTTTATCCCAAGGTTGAATAAAAATTGTTTTTGGATCAGGAGCACTCACATTAGCCATTTGACTAAGTGGTGTAATTGTTCCGTAGTAATCTACTCTAATCCCCTCAACCAATTGCGGGCTAGCCTTTCCGGCTCTTATTTTCTGCATTTCACGTTCCAGATGAATTAAAGCATTTTGCATACTTTCTTTTGCAACATCAAGGCAAAACTGAACATCTTCTGTCATATCGGCTATTTTTTAATTATTTATTTCTTTTTTTTCACTCTTTTTTTGCAACTTATTATATTCTATTTGGGTTAATTTATTTTTCCATCTAAATACAATAAAATAATGAAGTACTAAAATTAAAGCCCATGCTAGCATTGGATATAATGGCCATTTGTGGTTATCCGAAATATCATTTACATACCCTATAAACGCCCATAATATCCACATAAACAATATTGCTATAATGTAGACAATGAGGTGCATTTTAAAGCCAGCTCTTTCGTTCGCTTTTTTCCAAAGTTCGGGATCTTTTAATGAATTATTTTCCATATTTATTTAAACTAAAATAAGTGTTCCTATTTTTTCTCCTTTAATTATTTTTAACAAATTACCTTTTGTATTCATATTAAAAACAATGATAGGTAATTTATTTTCTTTACACAAGGTAAAAGCAGTTAAATCCATAATATTAAGCTTTTTTTCATACGCTTCTTCAAATGTTAGCATATCGTATTTTTGAGCTGATTTATCTTTTTCCGGATCTGCTGTATAAACACCATCTACTCTTGTTCCTTTTAATATTATATCGGCTTTTATTTCTAAAGCTCTTAAAACAGCGGCAGAATCGGTTGTAAAAAAAGGATTGCCTGTTCCTCCGCCAATTATTACTACTCTTCCTTTTTCTAGTTTTTCTATCGCTCTTTGTCGGCTCATTTTTTTACATAATGGGTCTATTTCTAATCCTGATAAAATTTGAGTAGGGACGTTTATATTTTCGAGCGCTGTTTGAAGTGCAATACTATTAATAACTGTTGCCAACATTCCCATATAATCGCCTTTTGTTCGGTCAAACCCATCGCTAACTCCTTTTAGTCCTCTAAAAATATTACCTCCTCCAATAACAATAGCAACTTCAATGCCTATGGATGTTATTTTTTTTATTTCCGATGCATATTCATTTAATTTTTCAGAATCAATACCATATTGACCATTGCCCATTAATGATTCACCACTTAGTTTTAATAAAATTCGTTTAAACTTCATTTTTATAAAATTTTGGTATAAAATTAAGAAATTTAGTGGAAACTTATTTTATTTAATAAAAAAAAAGAGAGGTGGTTTACCTCTCTATCGTTTTTTTTATTTTTAAGCCCCTAGAATAAGGCGCTTAAAAGCAGTCACTTTTAATTCTTTATCCACCTCTGTAAGATATTGACTTACTGATTTTTTAGTATCTCTAATAAAATCTTGATTGAGTAAGGTGCTTTCTTTATAGAATTTATTTAATTTACCTAGTGCAATTTTTTCAAGCATTTCTTCCGGTTTTCCTTCTTGTCTGGCTTGTTCTTTACCTATTTCAATTTCTCTTTCAACAATAGATGGGTCAACATCGCCTTTATCGATAGAAACTGGGCTCATTGCAGCAATTTGCATTGCTATTTCTTTGCCTACGTTATCGGGTGTATTTTCTTTACTAAATGCAACTATGGTAGCTAATCTATTTCCTGCATGATTATATGCAAAAGTTTTAGGTGCTTCAATAATTTCATAACGGGCAACTTCCATTTTTTCGCCAACTTTACCAATTAAATCGGTTAAATTTTCTTCAACTGTTCTGCCGTTTAAATTAGCTAATTTTAATTCATCTACTGATTTAGGTAAATTAGAGATTGCGTATGCTGCAACATCGTTTGCAAATTTAATAAAATCATCACTTTTTGCAACGAAATCGGTTTCACAACTTACCATTACAACGATTGCTTTTTTAGCATCGGGTGTAACTTTTGCAATAACAAGACCTTCGTTAGCTGCTCTATCTGCACGATTGCTTGCCACTTTTTGACCTTTTTTTCTTAAAAAATCAATTGCTTTTTCAAAATCGCCATCTGTTTCAACAAGTGCTTTTTTACAATCCATCATCCCGGCACCCGTCATTTGCCTTAATTTATTTACATCCGTAGCAGTTATATTTGCCATTTCTATTCGTATTTTATTATTTAACAGATTTCTTAACTAGTGTAATTTTTTTAACAGCACCACCTCTAACCGGTTTTGCTGCTAATTTTTTATTTCTTTCAGCGTCTTCTTCTTCTTTAATTTTTACAGCTGATTTAGCAACGCCTTTTTTAGATTTTTTATTTGCGTCTTCATCTTCCTCTTCTTCCAATTCGGCTAAAGTTTTAGATTTCGATTTGTCAAAATCTAACGCATCTTCTCTTTCATCCTCTACTTGTTTATCTTTATCAAATTTTCTTTCTGCCAAGCCTTCTTCAATAGAATCAACCATTGTTTTAAGGATGATAGAAATAGATTTTGCTGCATCGTCGTTTGCAGGTATTGGAAAATCAACTTCGTTTGGATTTGAGTTGGTATCAACAATTGCAAAAGTAGGGATTCCTAATTTTTTTGCTTCAGCAACGGCAATATGTTCTTTGCAAATATCTACTACAAAAATGGCAGCAGGTAATCTTGAAAGATCGGCAATACTACCTAAGTTTTTTTCCAATTTAGCTCTTTCACGACTTACTTGTAGTCTTTCCTTTTTTGATAAATTATCAGAAGTTCCGTCGGTAAACATTTTATCGATGCTTGCCATTTTTCTCACGGCTTTTCTAATTGTAGCAAAATTAGTAAGCATTCCGCCCGGCCATCTTTCGGTTACGAAAGGCATGTTTACTGTTTTTACTTGTTCTGCTACGATATCTTTAGCTTGTTTTTTTGTTGCTACAAAAAGAATTTTTTTACCTGATTTCGCAATTTGTTTCATAGCAACTGCGGCATCATCTAATTTAGCAGCAGTTTTGTTAAGATCAATAATGTGAATCCCGTTTTTTTCCATAAATATATATGGTGCCATATTTGGATTCCATTTCCTTCTTAAGTGTCCGAAGTGAACACCGGCTTCTAATAATTCGTTATAAGTAGGTTTCGCCATTGTATGTATACTTCTATTAATATATTATCGTTTACTAAATTGAAATCTTTTACGAGCTTTCTTTTGTCCAGGTTTTTTTCTTTCAACCATTCTAGGATCTCTTGTCATTAATCCTTTTGCTTTTAATACAGGTTTAATATCTGGATTTATTTTAAATAAGGCTCTTGCAATTGCCAATTTAAGGGCTTCTGCTTGTCCGGTAACTCCTCCTCCGTCAATATTTGCCATAATATCATATTTTCCGGCCGATTCAGCAAGTTCAAGAGGCTGATTTATTACATATTGTAAAGTTGGGATAGGGAAATATTCTTTATAATCTTTTTTGTTGACTGTTATTGTGCCATTGCCATCTTTAATAAATACGCGGGCAATTGCATTTTTTCTTCTTCCTAAAGCATTAATAATTTCCATACAATTATTTAATTGAATTTATTTTTATTTCTTTTGGTTGTTGTGCAGTATGTGGATGTTCAGTTCCTGTATACACATACAAATTTTTATATAATTGAGCACCTAAACGATTTTTTGGAAGCATACCCTTTACCGCTTTTTTAATAACTTCGGTAGGATTTTTTTCCAACAGCTCTTTTGGTGTTGTAAAACGCTGACCTCCTGGAAAACCAGTATGACGAATATATTCTTTATCGAGCAATTTATTGCCTGTTAAACGAATCTTATCAGCATTTATTACAATAACGTTATCGCCACAATCAACATGAGGAGTAAAATTGGTTTTATTTTTTCCCCTTATTAATTTAGCAACGTTCGAAGCAAATCTTCCAAGAACCTCGTTTTCAGCATCTATAAGTAACCATTCTTTGTTAACGGTTTCTTTATTTGCAGAAATTGTTTTATAAGTTAACGTATCCATTGATATAAATAATTTTAGCTGTAATTAATTCCCCTATTATAAATTGGGAGTGCAAAGGTATAATTAATTTTTTATTTAACAAATTAATGAACAATTATTTGTTAATTAATCACTAATCCTATTATTTCTTTCTTCCCGTTTTTAAAAGTTGGCAAAATTATTATTTTTTAATAAACTCTAAAAACAAAATTTATGAAAGTTTTTAATTATCTGTATTCCAGCTTATTTTAATTTTAAATAATTTAGTCGCTTTCTACATATTTCATTTTTTTATCTTTTTTCTTGCAAATAATTAAAATTTTAATTTACTTTGCATTTCAGAGTACTTTTAAAAATTAAAAAAAACTATCATGGAAAACGAATCGTTAAAAACACTGAAAGAAATAAAATCACTCATGGAAAAATCAACTCGATTTATTTCTTTAAGTGGAATTTCAGGTATATCTGCCGGAATAGTGGCTTTAATAGGGTGCTTTATTTTATTTTTAAATTACTCCGAATTCATTTTTGCAATTCCTTCTTATTATAAAGAGATTCCCGAAAATGATAATCGATTTAATTCGTTCCTATTATTTATATGGGTAGATGCTATTTTAATTTTATTTTTTGCCATTGGTTCTGCTATTTTTTTTACTACACTAAGAGCCAAAAAGAACAAGCAAGCTATTTGGGATCACACGGTTAAGAATCTATTAATAAATATGTTTATCCCTTTAGCCCCCGGGGGTATTTTTTGCTTAATCTTATTTTTTCAACATCAATTCTATTTAATACCCGCCGTGAGTATTCTGTTTTATGGATTAGCTTTAATTAATGCAGGAAAATATACTTTAAATGAAATAAAATATTTAGGTCTCTCGGAAATTATTGTTGGCTTATTTGCTTCCATATTTTGGGAGTATGGATTTATTTTTTGGGCTTTTGGTTTTGGTATTATGCATATTATTTATGGTTCTATTATGTATTTTAAATATGAAAAGGCATGAATATTATAAATCAATTAAATAAATCATTCGAAAATCGTATCCGCCTGGGAATTATGTCAATCCTAATGGTGAATGATATAATTGATTTTAACTCATTAAAAAACATGCTTCAACTAACCGACGGGAATCTGGCAAGTCATTTATCAGCTCTTGAAAAAGCTACATACATTCAAGTTTTTAAAAATTTTGTAGGAAAAAAACCTCAAACAACCTATTCTGCAACAATAGAAGGGAAAAAAGCTTTTTTGGAACATTTAAATACCTTAGAAAAATTAATTAAAAAAAATCATTAATGTCCGGATAAATTATATATGTCGTTCCTACGGAACTTTGAATAA
>DAOLWT010000025.1:0-14548 GCA_035421345.1 Bacteroidales bacterium | reverse complement strand
ATCAAAGTCCCGTAGGGACGTAATATTTAAAACAACAACCTATCTATTTTTTACTAAAACTAAGCAAATTCAATTAAAATGGTTTAACTAATATTTTAGCTTCCATCATATCTTGCATGGCATATTTTACGCCTTCTCGTCCTATGCCCGATTCTTTTACCCCACCATAGGGCATGTGGTCTACACGAAAAACAGAAACATCGTTTAAAATAACGCCTCCTACCTGTAAATGTTCAAAAGCATAGTTCATTTCGTTTATTTCGTTGGTAAACACGCCTGCCTGTAGCCCGTAAATACTCTTATTTACCAAACGAATGGCATCTTCAAATTTTTCGTAGGGTTCTAAAATTACGACCGGTCCAAATATTTCGTTGCATACCACTTGCATGTCGTGTTTTGTATGGGTAAGAATAGTAGGTTCATAAAAGGTGCCTTCCCGGTTTCCTCCACATACTAATTCGGCCCCTTCTTTAATAGCGCTGTTAACCCATTCTTCTACCCGTTTTGCATTTTCTTCATCTATCATAGAAGTTATATCGGTAGTAATTTCTAGAGGATGTCCGGCTTTTAATTTTTTTGTTTCTTCAATAAATTTTTCTTTAAAAAGGGGGAATATTTTTTTATCTACATAAATACGCTGGGTGTGTATGCAAACTTGTCCGGCATACGCAAAAGCCCCAACAATACACCGTTTTACGGCAAATTCAATATCGGCCGATGAAGTAATAATAACGCCTGCATTTCCACCTAGTTCAAGTACTACTTTTTTCTTTTTGGCATCATTCTTCATTTTCCAGCCTACCGAAGGAGAGCCTGTAAATGTTAAAAGTTTAAAACGTTCATCGGTTACCAAACTGTTTCCTGTTTGTCTGTCCATTGGGATGATAGATACAGCTCCTTTCGGAAGCGCTGTTTCATCCATAATTTTGGCAAGTTCTAATGTTGATAAGGGAGTAGAAGTTGCCGGTTTTAAAATAATAGGACAGCCCGATGCAATAGCGGGAGCTATTTTATGTACCGCTAAATTCATAGGGAAATTAAACGGGGATATACCTGCTATTAAACCAATAGGGAAATATTTAATGAGTCCTTCTTTTCCTTTGCCGGTCGGCTCCCAGTCTAAACGCATGTATTCCATTGGGGGGCGTTTGCATTCTTCGGCAGCAGCAATAAAGGTATAAATAGCTCTTTGAATTTCGGCTTGTGCATAACGGAGGGGTTTTGCCGCTTCTTGAGCTAATACAGATGACAGCTCGTCTTTACGGGCTTTCATCGTGTTGGCTATTTGCATTAAAATCTCATAACGAATATAGGCAGGTGTTTTTCGTAGTTCCTTTTCAACAGCGCTTGCTTGTTTAATAGCTTCTTCCAGTATGTTTATATCGGCTAAAAATGTTTCTGCAATTATTTCGTTATTATATGAATTGCGAACAAATATAGGTTGAGGTGTAGTAATAAACTTACCGGCAGCATATATGGGGTATTTTTTCATTGAATAATTTTTTTCAAAATTAATTAATATATCAAATAAAGAGAATCGTTTGTTAACGACCAAATATTAAATTGTATTTTTGCTGAATTTTGAAAAGAAATGGAAGGGAAAAAAATCTTTTTTTACAAGTGGGCTATCCTCGTGGTCTTGGTTATTATATGGGGTAGTTCTTATATTTTAATGAAAAGAGCCTTGGGAACGTTTTCCCCGATGCAGGTTGGAGCTCTTCGTATTGCGATTGCATTTATTTTTTTGCTACCTATAGCCATTTTTCGTTTTAAAAAAGTACCAGTAAAATTAATAAAACTATTTGTGCTTGTTGGTTTGTTAGGAAGCGGTATTCCGGCATTTTTATTTGCAATAGCTCAAACCGGAATCGATAGTCAAATTGCAGGAATATTAAATTCGGTGGCTCCTCTTTTTACATTATTAATAGGAGTCCTCTTTTTCCGATATAAAACCAAATGGTTTAATGTTTTAGGTGTTTTTATTGGTTTGGCGGGAGCTATCGGACTTTTGTCGGCAGGGGGCATGTCTACATTCGACAGTAATTTAAGTTTTGGCATTTATATAATTATTGCAACAATGCTTTATTCATTAAATACAAACTTAATAAAAACATACTTAAAAGAGGTAGATGCATTAACCATTACCAGTGTGTCGTTTGTTTTTATAGGAATACCTTGTTTGGTATATTTACTGGCAGGTACCGATATTGTACACAGATTAAATCATATTCCGGGTGCATGGACTAATTTGGGCTATATGATTATTTTAGCTGCTTTTGGAACGGCATTAGCAGGGGTTTTGTATAACTATTTAATTAAAATTTCGTCTGTCATATTTGCAGCCTCTGTAACTTACGTAATTCCTATTGTTGCGGTAATATGGGGTTCGCTCGACGGAGAAAAATTTTATATAGGGTATTTCTTGTGGATAAGCTTAATTTTTTTGGGAATATATTTAGTTAATCGCGAAAGAAAATAGCGGAATTAGGGTTTTTAACAGAAAAATAAGTTAAATTACTGATATTAAATATTATATAGCAATATTACTAAATTTTGTTATAAATAAATAAATATTTTGGAAAGGAATCCATTTATTTTATTAATTAGTTAAATAACAGCATGTTAAATTTTAAAAAATATTTTTTTTAAGAGGGACTCAATTCATTCATTAACATGCTAAAAGAAGGACGAATAATAAAAAGATAGAAAATATCGAATAAAATGTTTGAATGTTTAATTTTTTTTATAACTTTGCACCCCTTAAATAGATGAAAAAGGGACTTTTATAAATCATAAAATCAATACAATGTACGCAATAGTTGATATAGCAGGACAACAGGTCAAGGTTGAAAAAGAACAAAAGGTCATCGTAAACCGCCTTGAAGGTGAAGTGGGAGCAAAAGTAGAATTTGATAAGATTTTGCTCATCGATAATGATGGAAAAGTTGTTTTAGGAAATCCTTTTGTTGAAAATGCAAAAGTAACCGCTACCATTCTTACTCACTTAAAAGGAGATAAAGTAATTATTTTCAAAAAGAAAAGAAGAAAAGGGTATCAGAAAGCAAGCGGTCATCGTCAGTTTTTAACACAATTACAAATTGAAAATATTGCTGAAAAATCGTCGAAAACGAAAAAAGCAAAATCAGAAACAGAAGAGAATTAATCATTTAAATTTTTTGAATTATGGCACATAAAAAAGGAGCCGGTAGTTCGCATAACGGTCGAGAATCGCATAGCAAACGGTTAGGTATAAAAATATTCGGCGGTCAGTTAGCAATTTCCGGAAATATTATTCTAAGACAAAGAGGAACCGTTCATCATCCTGGAGAAAATGTTGGACTTGGTTGCGATCATACTATTTACGCACTTACCGATGGTGTTGTAGAATTCAGAAGAAGAAAAAACAATAGATCGTATGTTTCTGTTGTTCCGTTTCCTGCTGAATAAAGAATAATAACATCAAAAATTTTATATCTCCTGAATTATTATTATTCAGGAGATTTTTATTTTATATATTTTTGTATTTAATGATTTAAAATATGCTACAAATAAATAGATTAAAAGAAAACCCACAAGAGATAATTAATCTTTTGGAAATCAAAAATTTTGATGCAAAGGAAAAAATAAAAAACATTTTAGAACTCGATGCTAAAAGAAGAGAGTTGCAAAAAAAATTAGATGATAATTTAGCCGAATCGAATGCCATTGCCAAAGAAATAGGAAATTTATTTAAAAGTGGTAAATCGAAAGAAGCCGATGTATTAAAAGATAAAACAGGACAATTAAAATCATCGGCAAAGGAATTATCGGATGCGCTTCAGCATACTGAAAAAGAATTGAATGAGATACTTGTACTTTTACCTAATATTCCTCATCCTTCTATTCCTAAAGGGAAAAATGCAGCCGATAATATTATTATTTCAGAAGTCGGTGTAATTCCTTCGTTAGATGAAAAAGCGTTGGCACATTGGGATATTACTTCTAAATATAATATTATTGATTTTGAAACAGGCGTAAAGATTACCGGTTCGGGATTTCCTATATATAAAGGAAAAGGAGCTAAATTACAACGTTCATTAATAAGTTTCTTCCTCGACCAAGCTGTAGAAAACGGATATACCGAATGCCAGCCTCCTTTTGTTGTAAACGAAGATTCTGCTTATGGTACAGGGCAATTGCCTGATAAAGAAGGTCAAATGTATTATATTAAAGAAGATAATTTATACCTTATTCCAACAGCAGAAGTTCCTATTACGAATATTTATCGCGATGTAATACTCAAAGCAGAAGATCTTCCAGTAAAAAATACCGCTTATTCTGCATGTTTTAGAAGAGAAGCCGGATCGTACGGAAAAGATGTCCGCGGACTTAACCGATTGCATCAGTTTGATAAAGTTGAAATTGTTCAAATTGCCCATCCACAAGAATCGTATCGAATATTGGAAGAAATGAAAGATTATGTGGCAGGTATTTTAATGAAGTTGGAACTGCCTTTTCGTATTGTTAAATTATGTGGAGGCGATATGAGTTTTGCATCGGCATGGACGTATGATTTTGAAGTTTATTCAGCAGCACAAAAAAAATGGCTCGAAGTAAGTTCCGTTTCCAATTTCGAAACCTTTCAATCGAATCGATTAAAATTAAGATTTAGAGAAGGAAACGAAAAACCACAACTTGCACATACATTAAATGGCAGTGCTCTTGCTTTACCACGCATAGTGGCTGCTTTATTAGAAAATAACCAAACGTCGGAAGGTATTAGAATACCCAAAGCGTTAATTCCTTATACCGGCTTTGAAATAATAAATTAATAATTGAAATAGTCTAAATCATTTATTGGTGACTCATGTGCTAAGTATTTTTTCTTTTAGGTATAAATATTTTCTTTTTTTTCTGATATTTATTATCATTCCAACGCATTTATTTTCGCAAACGGAAACCGATGAACAGTTGGCTTCCGCGTATTTTCAGAATAAAGAATACGATAAAGCCGTTGAATTATACGAAAAAGTATATGTGCAAAAACCGAATTTAGCCAATTATACTAAATACATCGAATGTTTAATTAAATTGGAAGAATTTGGGAAAACAGAAAAAATAATTAAAAAACAAATAAAATTATATCCTGCTATTCCTAGGTATAGCGTGGATTTAGGGTATTTATGGTCGGTACAAGGGAAATTATCTCAAGCACAGCAATATTATGAATCTCTTATAAAAAATGCCCCAAAAGATAAACAATATATAATTGATTTGGCTGATGCTTTTTTGTATAGAAATGAAATAGGTTATGCTCTTCAAACATATATTGTAGCCAAAAAAACTTTAAATGGAGCATATTCATTTCATAAAGAGCTAGCTGAAATTTATGAAGATAAGAAAGAGTATGAGTTAATGATGGATGAATATATTAGCTTACTTGAATTTGATATTTCTTATATAACGGAGATTCAAGCACTCCTTCAAACGATGGTAGTAGAAGAATCCGATGGTTTAAAAAGCGAAGCGTTAAAAGATGTGTTACTTAAAAGAATTAAAAAATACCCCGATGAAACTTTTTATTCGGAAATGCTATTATGGTATTCAACGCAGATAAAAGATTTTGAAACCGCTTTTATCCAAGCAAAAGCAATCGATAGAAGATTAAACGAAGACGGGAAAAAAGTGATTGATGTTGCTCGATTAGCATCCACAAACAAATTCTATGATGTGGCTATAGCTGCTTATCAATATATAATAAATAAAGGAATTGATAATTATTATTATTTGAATAGTCGCATGGAAATGCTGGATGTAAAATATACGAAAATTACCGATGGGGGTGTATATACAAATAACGATTTGCTCGAATTAGAAAAAGATTATAATTCTGTTCTAATAGAATTAGGTAAGTCAACAGCAACAATTTCATTCATAAAAAACTTGGCTCATTTGCAAGCATTTTACTTAAATAAATCGAATGAAGCCATTAAATTGCTTTATGAAGCATTGGAATTGAAAACAGCAAAAGCATCATCCCTTGCAGAATGTAAAATTGAATTAGCCGATGTTTTGTTAATGACTGGTGAAGTTTGGGAGGCTACTTTATTATATTCACAAGTCGAAAAAGCATTTAAAGATGAGCCTATCGGACATACAGCAAAATTTAAAAATGCAAAATTAACCTATTTTATTGGCGAATTCGAATGGGCGAAAGCACAGCTGGATGTGTTAAAAGCAGCTACTTCAAAATTAATAGCCAACGATGCCATGGAGCTTTCATTGCTTATTAACGACAATTCCGATTTAGACAGCACTTACGATGCATTGTTGTTGTATGCAAAAGCAAATTTGTATGAATTTAGAAACAAATACGATTCGGCTTTATTTCAATTGGATTCATTATTTATAAAATATTCATATCATACCTTATTTGATGAAGCATATTTTAAAAAAGCTCAAATTTATTACAAAAAGGGTTTAATCGATTCGGCAATAGCTAACTATAATCAAATAATATTGAAATATTCATTCGATATTCTTGCCGATGATGCAACGTATAAATTAGCCCTTATTTATGAAGATGATAGAAAAGACAAAGTGAAAGCCATGGAGTTATATCAAAAATTGATGACTTCTTATCAGGGGAGCACATATGTAGTGGAGGCAAGAAAGAAATACAGACTTTTAAGAGGTGATATTGTAAATTAAAAAATTAACAAGCCTGAAAACGAAATAGCAATACAAATTAACAATCCTATTCCCAATGTATCCTGTAAGAGCTAAAAAACACCTTGGTCAACATTTTTTAAAGGATGAAAATATTGCGCAAAAAATTGTTGCATCTCTTTTGTCAAATAAAAACGTTCTTGAAATAGGAGCCGGAACAGGTGTTCTTACAAAGTACCTAAAAGATATCTCGGGAATAAATTTAAAAATTATTGAAATTGATAAGGAGTCGATTATTTTTCTTAAAAATAATTTCCCCGAAATAACCGAAAATATTATTCAATCCGATTTTCTTCGATATGATTTAAAAACCTTATTTAACGGGAAATTCAGCATTATTGGAAATTTTCCGTATAATATTTCTAGTCAAATATTATTTAGGGCTATTGAAAACAAAGATGATGTTGAGGAGGTGGTAGGAATGTTTCAGAAAGAAGTGGCTGTAAGAATAGCATCTGCTCCGGGAAAAAAAGATTACGGAATTTTAAGTGTGTTGCTTAAAGCGTGGTACGATATAGAATACCTTTTTACAGTAGACGAACATGTTTTTGTACCACCGCCCAAGGTAAAATCGGCGGTTATACGACTAAAGAGAAATAATGTAACAAGCTTGGGATGCGATGAAAAACTTTTTATCGCTGTTGTGAAAACCGCATTTAACCAGCGACGGAAAACATTACGCAATGCGTTATCCTCTTTTGGATTTAAAGACACTTCAGATATTATTTTTACAAAAAGAGCAGAACAGTTAAGTGTTGAAAATTTTGTTTGGCTAACACAAAAATTAAGTCAAATTAAAGAAACTGAGCAATAATGCTATATTCAGCGAGCTAACCACGACAGCAATAATTAGTAAAATAATCTTCGTCTTTAATGTATTTACATATTTTCCCATCACTTTTTTCGAAGAAGTAAGATATATCTGCATAAATATGGTGAAGGGAAGTTGCATACTTAAAATCATTTGCGAAATAAGAAGTCCTTTGAATGGGTTGCCAATAAAGAATATTAGTAATAAAGCAACCAAAAAAGTAATTGCAATGCCAACTTTGGAATGGATATCTTTAATATTAAACGGCTCACTGTATATCCCGGAAAATATAGAACCTCCTGCAATACCGGCCGTTATACTTGAGGCCACTCCGGCGAAGAGTAAAGCAATAGCAAAAACAATAGCTGCTGCATTACCAAGTAAAGGGCGCATCATTTCTTCTGCTTGTTGAAGCTCTGTAATGGATATTTTATTCGTAAAAAAAACGGAAGCTGCAATGAGGATCATGGCGCTGTTAATAGCCCAGCCAATAATCATTGAAAATAGCGTATCAACAAATTCGTAGTCTAGTTGTTTTTTTATAATTTTTTCATCTTCCAGATTCCACTGTCGACTTTGTATTACTTCGGAGTGTAAAAAAAGATTATGAGGCATAACTACAGCACCAAGCACACTCATTATTACCAACATAGAACCTTTTGGAAATGTAGGATGTATCCAACTTAAAGCCGCTTCACGCCAAGGAATATCAACAAAAGTCAATTCATAAATGAATGAAATTCCAATAATGGAAACAAACCCAATAATCCATTTCTCAATTCGTTTATAGGAATTGGAAAATAAAAAATAAACAACTAGGATTGTAATCAAGATTGCACCTATTTTTAACGGAACATGGAATAACATTTCTAATGCTATTGCCCCTCCCAGTATTTCTGCTAATGCGGTAGATATTGCTACCATTATAGCAGAATAAAGAATGGGTCTTGAAATCCATTTTTTCGTATATTGAGTTGCTGCTTCTGATAAACATAATCCTGTTGCTATTCCAAGATGTGCAACATTATGCTGTAAAATAATCAGAATAATAGTTGATAATGTTATAATCCATAATAACGAATATCCAAAATCGGAACCCGCCGCAATATTAGAAGCCCAATTGCCCGGGTCGATAAACCCAACAGTTACCAATAAACCGGGACCAATATATTTAAGAAATTCCCTGATTCCGAATTCTCGTTTATGATCCTTGCGTAATATATCTTTTAAGAAATTATTCATATGTAATTTTACAAATTTACTCAAAAAAAAACATAAAAATATTTTGTTAATTAAAAAATATTATGTATCATTGTGATATCAAAATGATATTAATGCAAATTTTAAAAACAAAAAAAATGAAAAACGAAAAAAATTTTATTCCTGTATCAGGATATATTGGACTGCTAATAGGGCTTTTATTAGCTCTTTCTGTTTTATGGTTTTCTATTATTGGTGATAACGCAGTATTAGTTGTTATCTTTACATTTTTATCTGTTTTTGGTGTTTTTCTCCTTACGGGATTAAGAGCTGTTAGCCCCAATGAATCATTGGTTTTGACTCTTTTTGGAAAATATATTGGGACTATCAGGCAAAATGGGTTTTGTTGGACTAACCCTTTTTTTATTAAGAAAAAAATTTCGTTAAGAGCCAGAAACCTCGATAGTCAACCTTTAAAAGTAAATGATAAAATGGGAAATCCTATTATGATTGGTGTTGTGTTAGTTTGGAGAGTTGAAGATACTTATAAAGCAGCATTTGAAGTAGATAACTATGAAAACTTTGTTAAAATACAAAGTGAAGCGGCTATTCGGAAAATGGCAGGTGAATTTTGTTACGATAATTTAGAAAATCAGGATGCTAGTATTACGTTACGTTCAGGGGGGAATGAAATAAATCAATTTTTAGTTCATGAACTTCACGAAAGATTGGCTATTGCAGGTATTAATGTAATGGAAGCAAGAATAAATTATTTAGCATATGCGGCAGAAATAGCAGGAGCTATGCTTCAGCGTCAACAGGCAACAGCAATTGTAGCAGCCCGGTTTAAAATTGTTGAAGGTGCAGTAGGCATGGTTCAGAATGCATTACAGGAACTTTCAGCAAAAGGAATTATTGATTTGGATGATGAAAAGAAAGCAGCAATGGTAAGTAATCTTATGGTTGTTCTTTGTTCTGAAAGAGCGGCTCAACCGGTATTAAATTCGGGTTCATTATATTAAGAAAGCGATGTCAGAAAAAAAATCGTTTATAATACGAATTAATCAGGAAGTATATACGGCTCTCGAAAAATGGGCGACTGACGAATTCCGTAGTGTAAACGGACAAATAGAATATTTACTTACAAATGCATTAAAGAGTTCCGGTCGAATAAAAAAAAATAAAAATAATGAAAAAGGAAAAGATCACTAATACTGTTTCAGAATACTAATTTTATTTAAAATAGCGTTTTTAATTTCTGCATTATTCTTATAAAATGGAATCGCTTTATTGTATAAGTCAATAGCTCGAGGCATATCTTTCATGCTTTCATATTGGTAAGCTTTAAAACTGAATAACCCACCATAATATTCTTTAAAACGTTTAACCATCCTGTCATTAGGATGGTTTTCGTTTATAAAAAAATCGAAATTTAAATCGGTATAATTAATTGATGTAAATGACGTATCCCGTTGAATTTTGTATGCTGCAAAAACCGATTCCAGAGGATATTTATTGAGTAATTGTTGTGTTTCTGGATTGTTTAGATGGGTAATATATACGTCTTTTTTATTTTTTAAATGTTTGTCAATAAAAGAATAAATCATATTTTCATAAGATGCTTGAATGGTACTTCCAACATAAGGATCCCCATCCTCGAAAGGTTTTACTGCTTCTATAAAAGCATTAACTTCTTTTTCTGATGGTTTTATAAAATCAGGATGATTGTTTTTTAGCATTTCAATATACCAGCTTCTTTTTAATAACATGATATCTAAACATATTAAGTCGTTTCGTTTTTTTTCAACTATTTGATAATAAAAGAATGGAAAACAATAGGGATCCCAATCACCTATTACGATTGACTTAGGGGTTGCTATTTTAAAAATATTTTCTACATATTTTTCGGGATAGTGGTATGAGCTCATATCCACTTTCTTATAGTTTTTTAAGATATTACTTAACCCCATAAGAACACACAAAAACCCGAGTGAATATATTAAATATTTTGATGATTTAATAAGAGAAATCAGGTAAAACAACCCAACTCCAATTAAAACAGATAAAAATAGATAAGAAGGAATATAAAAAACAGAAACCAACGCTCCATTTTCAATAGCCGCATATTTATTGGAAGAAATATCAAAATTGGTAAAATAGGTAGTTAACGGAATACTGAATAAAATAAAAAATAAGGCAAATAAAAAATAGCTTTTGTTTTGCCTGTAAAGGACAATAAACCCAATGATTGCAAACAAAATAAATAAAGGAAACCATTGTTCTGTTAATAATTCAGATAAATAGTATTTAAATTGACTTATAAAACCCGATGTTGATTGAGTCTCATCCAAATTATATTGATGACGGGTTACAACACGAAAAAAATTGGTAAAATTTTCAGGATTACCCCAATTCATTGGAGGGTTTTGAGAAGAAGCAAGAGGAAGGTATAAAAAAGGAGTAAAGCCAAGAATAAAAAATAAAATTGATTTTAAAATCGTTGGAATATGCAGTAATATTTTATAATCAACCGCCAATAAATAAACGCCAAAAATAGGAATAAGCATCATTGAGGTAGAATGATTTGTTATGCTTAAAGAAATTATAAAACTAATGATAAATAAATATTTTCTTCTTCCTGCAATGCTTTCTTCTCTTTTCCATAGCAGGGAAAATAAGATAAATAAAGCAATAAAGAAACTGTTAATCCCATAAACCTCTGTCATAACAGCTTGTTCCCAGGTTTCAAAACTCAGTGCAAAAAATAATCCACTACATAATGCAATCATGTATTTTAGCATTTGAACAGATGTAGGCTTCATCTTTTTCCAGAATGAACTTTGAATAAATGTATCTTCCAAAATAAGTACCATCGAATAGCAAATAATTACGGAAGTGGCTGCTGTGAAGAAAGCAGAAACCATATTCACTCGGAATGCGATATTCCCAAATGGAATAATAATCGAAAATAGTTTTCCGAATAAGGTAAATAATGGGTATCCCGGTTCGTGTGGAATGCCGAGGGTGTAGGCAGCAGCAATCAATTCGCCACTGTCTTCAAAAGAAATGGATGGGGCTAGTGTTAAAAGGTATAAAATAAATGGAATTAAAAAAGATAATGCCAATATTCCATAAAACAAGAACGTATTGTTTTTAGGAAAATCTATTTTTGTTTTGACATTCGTTTTTTTAATAGGATTGGTATTAATATGTTTGTTTTTTTTCTTTTGCATGGAAAAATATTTGTGTAAAAATAAAAATAAACCATTAAATGTTAAAAAAATGATTCGGCTTTAATTGTTATAACAGATTTGGTTAAGCAGTGTAATTTATTTAATTTCGTACTGTTTTTTACACATGATAAATCATCCAAACATATTATTTATTGATTCTGCCCATCCATGCATGAAAGAGGTATTAGAAATGAATGGGTTTGTATGTGATGATGGTACTAAAATGGATGTAAAAGAGATTCATACGATTATTCATAAATATACCGGAATTATTGTCCGTAGTAGAATAAATATCAATAAAGATTTTATCGATAAGGCAACAAACCTACAATTTATTGGAAGGGTTGGAGCTGGCATGGAAAGTATTGATATAGCATATGCACAAGAGAAAAACGTGTCATGTTTTAATTCTCCCGAAGGAAATCGCGATGCCGTAGGAGAACAAGCCTTAGGGATGCTGTTATCACTAATGAATAACTTAAATAGAGCAGATCGCCAAGTACGCAATGGCGAATGGATACGCGAAGAAAACAGAGGATTCGAAATTAAAGGAAAAACAATTGCCATTATCGGATACGGCAATATGGGAAGTTCATTTGCTAGAAAACTAAAGGGATTTGAAGCCAATGTAATAGCGTATGATAAATATAAACAAAATTATTCCGATGAATTTGTGCAAGAATCTTCCTGGAATGAAATAGTTGAAAAGGCCGATATTCTTAGTTTACATGTTCCTTTAACCGAAGAAACACGTTATTTGATTAATAATTCACTTATAGGGAAGTTTAAAAAAGACTTTTGGTTAATTAACACTGCCCGCGGACCGGTTGTTAACACAGCCGATTTAGTTCTTGCTTTAAAATCGGGAAAAATTAAAGGGGCTGCATTAGATGTAATAGAGTATGAGGAAACCTCGTTTGAATCGCTTTCTCTTAAAAATATGCCGGCTCCCTGGAAATACCTTGTAAATAACGATAAAGTGATATTAACGCCTCATATAGCGGGGTGGACGGAAGAATCGAAAGAAAAATTAGCGACCGTTCTTGCTCATAAGATTATCGCATTTATGAAAAATAATAAATAAAAGAATTAATATTTTGTTAAAAAATGAATTTATGAAACCAAAAAACAAAATTTTTAGCGGGAAAACATTAGCTATATTAACTGGTGGAGGAGATACTCCTGCCCTTAATTCGAGCATCGAATCAGTTCGAAACAGAGCTTCTATGTTGGGCTTTAAGGTATATGGAATTCGAAAAGGATGGAAAGGGCTATTGGGAGAAGGAGATGTAATTGATTTAACCAACCATCCATACGACGGATGGTATGGGGGTACTGCTCTTCTATCGAGTCGCACAAATCCATTTCCTACCAAAAAAAATCCGGAAAACAGAGTTCCTCAAATTCTTAATAATTTAAAACGCTACCATATTGATGTACTAGTCTCTATTGGTGGAGACGATACCAATGGGGCAGCTAAAAGACTGTATGAAACCGAAGGTATTCCGGTTATCGGATTTCCCAAAACAATCGATAATGACTTACGAACCCATACCATGCATAGTTATAATGGGAAAGAAGTAGAAGCTGTTTTATGTCCAGGTTTCCCTTCAGCCGTTCAAGGAATAGTTGATTTCTCTAACAGAATGCGGACTACTTGTGAATCGCATCAACGGATTTGTGTTCTGGAAGTAATGGGTCGCGATGCCGGTTGGCTTACTGGAGGTGCTTATTATGGAGGTGCAGAAATATCGTTAATTCCTGAAATTGAAATTACCAAAGAACGAAAAGAAGTTTTTTTCGAAAAAGTAAAAGAAGCATACCTTAATTCTCCTAAAAAAGCTATCGTTGTTGCTGTATCAGAAGGAGTCCGCTGGTATGATGAAGCTAAAGGAAAAGTAGATGTGGTGTATGCAAGCTCCGAAACCGATGAGTACGGGCATCCTCGCTTTGGTGGTATTAGCGGCGTTATTGCATCCGAAATAACAAAAAAATTAGGTATCGAAGCAAGAGCTCAAATCACCGGATACTACCCTCGTTCCGGTCAATGTCAGGAATACGATCGTAAATTAACGGTAACATTAGCCGATAAAGTAGCAGACTTATTACTACGTGAAGAATACGGACAAATGCCGGTTATAACTAAAATTGTAAAACAAATTGAATTGGAAGAATACAACACTTCTTCTATTGATATGGGTTCTATCGGGAACAGGCCTTTACAGGATATTTATTATAATCTCGATCAGTATAATTTTACATCGGCATACGACGATTTCCTTTCAAATATTATTGATAAACCCGAAATCAATGAATTTAAATACGATTTTCCGATAGTCTTACCTAAGTAGCATTGGTGCGATTTTGTTTCAAGGTGAAATAATAATTTATTTCACCTTTTTTTATACTCTTTATTTCTCTTAAACCAATTGAAAAATTTAAAATATCTGTTGGACTATTTTAAATTTGCAATTGGTATAACTTAAAAGGACAGTAAGGCCGAAAAATCAAATTTCTAAGAAATTTATGCAAAAATATTGCATTCTAATCAATCAATTATCAGTGATTTAGAGATGAGCTAGTTAGATTGTAAATT
>DAOLWT010000024.1:0-14673 GCA_035421345.1 Bacteroidales bacterium | reverse complement strand
AAAAAAAATATAACTTTTACTTTTGGCCTAATTTATATTTCACTTTGGTATAATAAATGTATTATCTTTGTATTATACAAGATGAATAAAACCAAAAGAATAATACATTATGAATAATGAAAAATTATTAATACAATTATTATCCGCATGGGAAGAAACATATAAAAAGGGGCAGCTTACATTATGGATATTTTTAGCGTTAAAAGAAAATAAGAAATATGTGGAAGAAATAAAATCCTTTGTGGAGGAAAAATCAAATAAAACCTTGTGTTGTGAAGAACAAAGTTTATATAGAAATTTACGCAAATTTCAACATTTAGGGGTTGTTGATTACGAAACGGGGAAAGGAAACAAAGGACCAGAACGTAAATATTATTTTCTTACCAATTTAGGACAAACCTTATTAAACCAATTTATTAATAGAAATATCAGTTTGTTTTTTAATAAAAACATAAAAAATCTTTTAAATACGGAGGACTAAAAAATGAAAATAATAACAATTAATCAATTAAAATTTGCTGTAGGTTTTGCGATACTAACTATTTTATTTCGTTATGGATTAAGTAATATATTAAATATTGAATATTTTGTTTATGTGTGGTTATTAGCCATACTTTATTTCACTACTCTATTTATAGTAGGTTGGGTATTTGGGAAAAAAGATTATTTGTCATTCCCATTTTATGATGTAGGGTTTAGGTTTCACCTTAGCTCGTATATCTTATATATAACCATTTCGGAGTTATGGTTTTTGTTTGAAATGCAATCGCGGTATGAGAATATTAAAACGGTTCATTTAACAGCACTCATTTGGGGTATATTTTTAGTTATTCATTTTTTCTTTTTCTTATATACCAGGAAAAATGCAATTAAGGGGATAAATAAATCGGATATTTTTGAATAGTATTAAAGCATTCCCAGTTCTAATCTAGCTAAATCGCTCATCATAGATTCATTCCAAGGAGGGTCAAATGTCATTACCACTTCAACATCGCTAATCCCTTCTATCATTTTTATGTTATCGTGCACTTCCACTGGTAGTGATTCGGCTACCGGACAGTTTGGTGCTGTTACGGTCATTTTTATATGAGCTACTTTTTTCTCGTCAACCAACACTTCATATATTAATCCCATTTCATAAATACTAACAGGTATTTCAGGGTCGTATATCGTTTTTAGCACATCTACAATTTTGCTTTCCAATTCAAGGAATTTTTTTTCTTCGTTCATGATAATTTTTTCTTCAGTAATTATTGATTTTGAGCATATTTTGTTTTAAAAGCCAATGCATAAAGTTTCATTTGCTTAATCATAGACGTTAACCCATTTGAACGAGTGGGAGAGAGGTGTTCCCGTAATCCGATTTTATCAACAAATGCTAATGGAGCGTTTATTATATCAACAGGGGTTTGTCCCGATAATACACGTATCAATAACGCAACAATCCCTTTTGTAATTATAGCATCGCTATCGGCTTCAAAATAGATTAAGCCTTCTTTATAGGTTGCATGTAACCACACTTTACTCTGACAACCGCTTATAACATACGAATCGGTTTTATATTGTTCGTCAATTAAGGTAAGATTTTTTCCAAGCTCAATCAAATAATTATATTTATCAAGCCATTCATCAAACTGTTCGAATTCATTGATGATTTCGTTTTCTATTTCTTCTATTTTCATATACTATTCAAAATTTTTACCACTAAGACACTTAGTGCACTAAGGTTCACTAAGAATTATGCTTTAGGCAATAAAGAAAATTCCTCAGTAACCATGGGTACTAAATCTTGTGTGATATTAATGGTGTTAAAATTAATTAATAATCCTTTTGGTTTTTGGGCAAGTTTTAGATAAGATAGAAGTTGGGCTTTGTATACAGGAATCATTACTTCAACAGCTTTAATTTCTACAATAATTAAATCATTTACTAAAATATCAAGTTTTAGTATTCCACCTAAATCTTTACCCTTATACATAACCGGAACGCAAACCTGCGATTTTACATTTAATCCTAAAGATAACAATTCATTAATAAAACAACTTTCGTAAACGGATTCTAATAAACCCGGACCAATACTTTTATGTACTTCAATTGCACCACCAACAATTTTATATGCAATTTCATTTATATATTTTTGTGTTATAATCATATTATCTTAGTGTTTCTAAGTGCACTTAGTGTCTTAGTGGTTAAGATTTGGATTAATTATTTTTATTTACTTTAATTGCGCGACGAATAATTTTAAAAGCAATTTCATTTATATATTTTTGAGTTATAATCATATTATCTTAGTGTTTCTAAGTGCACTTAGTGTCTTAGTGGTAAATATTAGTATTATTCCAACATATTTTTCGCTTTTTTAATGCCTTCAATTAAGATGTCAACTTCTTCTTTGGTGTTATACAAGGCAAACGAAGCACGAACAGTTCCCGGAATTTTATAATATTCCATAATAGGTTGTGCGCAATGATGACCTGTTCGTACCGCTATTCCTAGTTTGTCGAGAATAGTACCCAAATCGTAAGGGTGAATATTTCCAACCAAAAATGAAGCAACTCCTTTTTTTTCTTTCGCATTTCCAATAAATCGGAGACCTTCAATTTCTAATAGTCTTTTATTTGTGTAATCCAGCAATTCATCTTCATACCGATGAATATGCTCTAATCCGATGTTATTTAAATACATAATAGCCGCTTCTAAGCCTAATGCATCTCCTACATTAGGGGTTCCTGCTTCAAATTTAAAAGGTAATTCGTTATATGTTGTTTTGTTAAATGTAACTTCTTTAATCATTTCACCTCCGCCTTGATAAGGAGGCATTTCGTTAAGCCATTTTTCTTTCCCATAAAGAATACCAATACCCATAGGAGCATATACTTTATGACCGGAAAAACAATAAAAATCGCAATCAAGATCTTGCACATCAATTTTAATATGGGGTGCCGATTGTGCGCCATCTACCAATACAGGTATGTTTTTTTGATGGGCTCGTTTTATTATTTCTTTCATTGGATTTACCGTTCCTAAGGCATTCGAAATATGAGTAACAGCAATAAGTTTAACATTATCGGTTAACATTTTATCGAATTCATCTAAACATAATTCTCCATTTTTATCCATGGGAATTACGTTTAAATGGGCATTTTTTTCTTCGCACGCAATTTGCCAGGGAACAATATTAGAATGGTGTTCCATCGCTGAAATTAGAATTTTATCCCCCTTTTTAAGAAATTTTTTAGTAAAAGAGGATGCTACTAAATTGATTGATTCCGTAGTTCCTCGGGTAAAAATAATTTCATGCGAATGAGGTGCATTCATAAATACCTGAACAGTTTTACGAACCTCTTCAAACGCAGTGGTTGCTTGTTGACTTAAATAATGCACTCCGCGATGAATATTACTATTTTGTATTTCGTAATAATTTTTTAATGTTTGAATAACACAACTTGGTTTTTGTGTAGTTGCAGCATTATCAAGGTATACCAACGGTTTTTGGTAAATAAGTTGATGAAGTGCCGGAAAATCTTCGCGAATATTTTTTATGTTGTACATAAAATTTAAATGTCTTAATTGTGAATTATTAACTTAAAACTATTTTAATTTATCCATATCAATATTAAATACCAATGGCTCATTCTTTTTACAATGAAGTACGCATTGGTCGCAAATGGAAAGCTCCCCTTTTAACCGTTTTTCAATTAAAAAACAGATTCTTTCGCGTAATGGTTCAATGCTTATTTTAGTAGCCACTTCTTCTGCAAATGCATTCATTAAAAGCATACGGGCACTGTTTTCGTTTATTCCTCTTGCTTGAAGATAAAACATGGCTTCTGTATCGAGTTGTCCAACAGTAGCACCATGACTACATTTTACATCATCAGCATAAATCTGAAGATTTGGTTTGGTGTTAATCGTAGCTTCATCGGTTAACAGAATGTTTTTATTGGTTTGATATGCTTCTGTTTTTTGAGCATTTTTTTGAACCGTTATTTTACCGCTAAATACCGCCTTTGCTTTATTGTCGATGATTCCTTTATATAATTCGCGACTTATACTATTGGGTTTAAGATGGTCGATATAGGTATAATTATCTACATGTTGTTTCCCATCCACTAAATAAAGCCCATTTAAATTCGTTTCGCAATATTCGCCATTTACAGCAATGGTAGTATTATTTCTAATAAAACCACCGTTCAACGACATAATATTACTGGAAACACGACTTTTATCTTTTTGGTGAAATGCAATATGGTTAATCATAGCAGAATGATTATTATTATTCTGCATTTTATAATGATCAACGCTAGCATGGGGTTTTACAATAATTTCTGTTAACGCATTACTAAATGCAGGAAAATGAGATAATGCATCATCGCACATAACAAACGATAATGAGCTGTTTTCTCCAATAATAACAAGGTTCCTCGGTTGTATAAAAAGATTCTCTTTTTTATTGATAATATTTATAATCTGAATAGGTTTGTCGAGGGTAATATTATCGGGAACATATATGAAAACACCATCCGACGCAAATGCGGTATTTAATGCCTGTAATGCATTGTTTTCAATATCGCAGTATTTTCCGTAATGTTTTTTTATTATTTCGGGGTATTCTTCAAAAGCTTTTTTAAGACTACCAATAATAACACCGTTCGCAAATTTAGTAATGGGGGCGTTTTTATAAACAAACCATCCGTTTAAAAGAACAGCGGAATATGTGTCGAGATCCATTATTTCGCAACGAAAAAAATGTTCAATATCCGGGTTCCCTTCGTTATTTTCTAAATAATAATTATAATCTTCATGAATAAAGTTTTCTAAATTAGAAAATCTCCAATCTTCCAATTTTGTTGTAGGAAACCCTAATGCGTAAAAGGTGTTAAATGATTTTTTACGCAAGGGGGAAAGAAAATCTTCATTGCTATGAAAAATAGTATTTTCTTCGAAGCGTATTTTTAATTTTTCTTTAAATTCGTTCAATGTCATTTCAGTGAATTTTAAAACATAAATTCTTTAATATACATTATGCTTTTTCTTCTAATTCTTTTTTAATCCAGTCGTAACCTTTACTTTCCAGTTCTAATGCCAATTCTTTGGTTCCGGTTTTTACTATTTTCCCTTCGTACATAACATGTACAAAATCGGGCACAATATAGTCTAATAACCTTTGATAATGAGTTATTACAATAAATGCATTATTTTTATTACGCATATTATTCACCCCATTGGCAACAATACGAAGGGCATCAATATCAAGTCCTGAATCGGTTTCATCTAATACAGAAAGAAGGGGTTCAAGCATAGCCATCTGAAAAATTTCATTCTTCTTTTTTTCACCTCCGCTGAAACCTTCGTTAACAGAGCGATTGGTTAGTTTTGTTTGAAGTTCTACTACTTTTTTCTTTGCTTCCATTAATTTTAAAAAATCGGAAGCAGAAAGAGGCTCTAATCCTTTATATTTGCGGTGTTCGTTAACAGCCGTTTTTAAAAAATTAGTGAGACTAACTCCCGGAATTTCTATCGGATACTGAAATCCTAAAAAGATTCCTTCTTTAGAACGTACGTCGGGTGCTAATTCGAGTAAATTTTTCCCTTTAAAAATGATTTCCCCTTCCGTAACTTTATAATTCTCTTTTCCTGCTATAGCAGCTGCTAGCGTGCTTTTTCCGGTTCCGTTAGGTCCCATAATAGCATGTACTTCTCCGGCATTTACATCGAGATTAAATCCATTAATAATTTTTTTATTATTAACCGTTACTTTTAGGTTTTTTATACTTAGTAACATATCGTATTATTTTTATTTATCGTTTGTATTAATATTAAATCGTATTTCTTAATTCAAGTATTTTATGTTAATTAAAATATTACCCAACACTTCCTTCCAAGCTAATGGTTAATAATTTTTGAGCTTCAACGGCAAATTCCATAGGTAATTTATTGAGTACTTCTTTTGCATATCCGTTTACAATAAGCCCTATTGCGTTCTCCATATCTATACCGCGCTGCAGACAATAAAATAACTGATCTTCGGAAATTTTTGAAGTTGTTGCTTCGTGTTCGGTAATTGATGATTTGTTGGCTACTTCAATGTAAGGATAAGTATGCGCACCACATTGGTCGCCCATTAACAGAGAATCGCATTGAGAAAAATTTCGAGAATGAGTAGCATTTTTTGTAATTTTAACAAGTCCTCTGTAGCTATTGTTACTCTTCCCAGCTGATATTCCTTTGGAGATAATTGTACTCTTTGTATTTTTTCCGATATGTATCATTTTGGTGCCAGTATCGGCTTGTTGATAGTTGTTTGTAACTGCAACCGAATAAAATTCACCCACCGAAAAATCCCCTTTTAAAATGCAACTAGGATATTTCCAGGTAATGGCAGAACCCGTTTCTACTTGAGTCCACGATATTTTAGCATAATTGCCTTTGCAAATACCTCGTTTGGTAACAAAATTATATATGCCCCCTTCTCCATTTTTATTTCCCGGATACCAGTTTTGTACGGTTGAATATTTTACTTCCGCATTTTCCATGGCAATAATTTCTACGATGGCAGCATGAAGCTGGTTTTCGTCGCGTTGTGGAGCGGTACAACCTTCCATATAGCTAACATAACTATCGTCGTCGGCAATAATTAAAGTACGTTCAAATTGACCCGTATTAGCAGCGTTTATTCTAAAGTAAGTAGAGAGTTCAATAGGGCAACGAACCCCTTTGGGGATATAACAAAAGGAACCATCGCTAAAAACAGCCGAATTAAGAGCAGCAAAATAATTATCGGTATAAGGAACCACGCTTCCAACGTATTTTTTAACCAAATCGGGATGTTCTCTAACAGCTTCACTAAAAGAACAAAAAATAATTCCCTTTTCGGCGAGCGTATGTTTAAAGGTAGTAGCAACCGAAACACTATCCATAACTGCGTCAACAGCTACTCCAGTAAGCATTTTTTGTTCGTTTATATTTATTCCGAGCCTCTGAAAGGTATCTATTAATTCCGGATCTACTTCATCTAAGCTGCTCAATTTCTTTTTTGGTTTAGGGGCAGCATAATATATAATATCTTGGTAATTAATGGGAGGATATTGTAAATGTGCCCAATTGGGTTCTTTTAATGTAAGCCAGTAATGGTAAGCTTTTAAACGGAATTCAAGCATCCATTCGGGTTCCATTTTTTTGGCAGAAATAAAGCGAACGGTATCTTCACTCAGTCCTTTAGCAGCCGTATCGGTATCAATATTTGTTGTAAAACCCCATTTGTATTCATTTTGGGTTACATCCTGAATTATTTTTTTACTGTCTTTCATTCGTAATAAGTTGATTTATAAAATCGCTTCAATAAACGAAGTAAAACACATTATTTTTTTACTACTTTTTTAAAGCAATACAAAGGTAAGAAAACTTATTTAGAATAATTCAAAATAAGCATAAAAAATAATGAATAAAATGGAGTAGAATATTATTTATGTTAGTCAAACTATTACCTTTGTTGTATGTATACTAATAAAAATATAAAAAGAACCGAGTTATCTGAATTGGGTGAATTTGGTTTAATAAAACGATTAACGGAAAATATTCCGATTAAAAATACATCCACCTTAAAAAGTGTAGGCGATGATGCAGCTGTTATTCAATCGGGAGGGGGAGAAATACTAGTATCTACAGATTTATTAATTGAAGGAATTCATTTCGATTTATCGTATACTCCACTCGTACATTTAGGATACAAGGCAGCTGTTGTTAATTTTAGTGATATAGCCGCTATGAATGGCGTTCCGGAACAAATTACGGTTAGTATTGCGATATCGAACCGATTTCCATTAGAAGCCATTGAAGAGCTTTATGAGGGAATTCATCTTGCTTGTAAAAAATATAAGGTTGATTTAGTAGGAGGAGATACCTCTTCCAGCATGTCGGGTTTATTTATATCTATTACTGTTATTGGAAGAGCGAATAAAAAGGATATAACTTATAGAAATGGTGCTGAAATAAACGATTTAATATATGTTTCGGGCGATTTAGGGGCTGCTTATATGGGGTTACTTTTATTAAAAAGAGAGAAAGAAGTTTTTAAAGATAACCCTAGCATTCAACCGGAACTAGTAGGACATGATTATATTTTAGAAAGACAGTTAAAACCGGAAGCAAGAACGAATATAGTAAGCCTTTTAAAAGAGTTAAATATTAAACCTACGGCTATGATTGATATTTCCGATGGTTTGGCCTCCGAAATAATTCATATTTGTAGCGATTCAAAAAAAGGGTGTTGTATTTACGAAGAAAAATTACCCATCGATGAGTGTACGATTATGATGTCCGAAGAGTTTAAGATAGACCCTGCTATTACTGCTCTTAGTGGAGGCGAAGATTACGAATTATTGTTTACCATAAAACAACAAGATTTTGAAAAAATAAAATCAGTAGTTGAAGTAACGCCTATAGGGCACATTACAGAGCCAGAAGGAGGAATGAATTTTATAACACGTTCAGGACAGTCAGTGCCTATTACAGCTCAAGGCTGGGATGCTTTTCTAAATAAAGAGTAAAATGAAAAATAAAGTAGGTAGTAATTAGATTAAAAGGAATACATTTCGATAGTAAACTTAAAAAATGAAAAAATACAGATTTAGATTTTTATTTTATATTATTTTTCCCCTCTTTATAAGCTCACTGATTTCATGTGGTGGAGATAAAACATATGTTCCTAAACCCATGGGGTATATTAGAATAGATTTGCCTGAAAAGAAATATGTTTTATTTGATTCTTCGTATCCATATACATTTGAATATCCGAGCTATGCTAAAATAAACCCCGATATTAATAAAAATGCAGAATTGTACTGGCTTAATATTGAATTCCCTACATTTAAAGGGAAAATCCATTTAAGTTATAAACCCATTAAAAGAAATTTATCTTTATTTGCAGACGATGCTTATAACTTAGCCATGAAACATATTTCCAAAGCCTCTAATATTGAAGACTCCAGAATAAATATAAAAGAAAATAAGGTTTATGGAATTATTTATAATATAGAAGGGGAGGGAGCCGCTTCAACCTATCAGTTTTTTGTATCCGACAGTATCTCAAATTTTGTGAGAGGGGCTTTGTATTTTAATGTATCTACTAATAACGATTCGCTTGCTCCTGTTATTGATTTTATTAAAAAAGACATAAACCATTTAATAGAAACGTTTAAATGGAAAAAAGTATAAGCGTTAACTTAACAATCAATTTATGATCGATGTACTAGAAAATGGCGATTTAAAATGGTATCATATATTTAAACCGCTTGAAAGTGATATTGATTTTTTAAAGAAAAATTTCAATTTTCATTTACTCGATTTAGAAGATTGTTTAAGCAAAACACAACGACCTAAAATTGATGTTTACGATGATTATTATTTTGTAATTCTTCACTTTCCTCATTTCGATAGTCAGAATAAGTTTATTAAAACAAATGAAGTTAAAATATTTTGGGGTAAGAATTTTATGATTACCATTGGCAATATTCATTGGATAGTTAGAGATTTATTTAATTCAGCGAAAGCCGATGAGCAAGTAAAAATGGAATTAATGAAAGGGAGTAGCGACCTTTTATTTTATAATATACTGGAGCGTTTGTTAAACGAATCGTTTAAACATTTAACAATTATTGGACACGAAATAGAAATTATTAACTTGAAGCTTTTTGGAAAAGAAGCAGAGAAAATTATTGAAAAAATATCAATTACCCGAAAAAATATTATACTACTCGATACCATATTTAAACCACAACTTCGACTGTTTTATAAATTTGAAACGGAAGAAATAGAAGGCTTTGCTAAAAACATGTATGAATATTGGAGTAATATTTTGGATATGTATAAGAAAATATGGGATATTACCGAAGATTACGAAGAAGAGATAGAAGCTTTATCCAAAACATTCGACAGTTTACAGACCAATCGCACCAATGAAATCGTTAAAGTACTTACATTAATTTCTTCTATATTATTACCTCTTACATTAATTGCTAGTTTATATGGAATGAATATCAAACTTCCTTTTCAATCACATCCCTATGCTTTTTTAATTCTTACCGGATGTATGGTAATAGTTGTTTTAGGATTTTTATATTATTTTAAAAAGAGAAAATGGATTAAATAAAAAAAACCGTTTCTAAATTTAGAAACGGTTTTTTTAGTATTAATAGTTGATTATTGCAATATCATTTTTCCTAATATTGTTTTTTCGTTTCCGGTTAATCTAATAATATAGATACCTTTCGTTAAATGACTAAAATCAAATGTTTTTGCAAAGTTTCCGCTTTCAATTTTTTCGGTGTAAACTACTTCACCAATTGTATTTTGAACGCTAAGTAAATTAATTTCATTAGAAGTATTATCAAACTCCAAACGGAACTGACCATTATATGCAGGATTTGGATAAGCTTTAACATTATTTTTAGCAAAATCTTCCATTCCTGAAATTACCACAGTAACTTGAGTTCTTGAACTTGAACAAGTTTCTTTTTGGATTTTTATATTATAGAAGAAATAATATAAAGCAGTATTTCCAATGGTATTATTGGTAATAGTTGCTAAATTAGCTACCGTGTAAGGATAATTTCCATTTAGGGTATCTCTCCATAATTTACAAGCATTACTTGGATAAAGAACAAATTCTTCTCCGGCGGGAACATAAATATCTAAAGGAACAGTAACAGAACCGACAGGAATATTTACTACTTTCGAAGCAATAACTTCACCTAAGCGATTTTTTAAATAAATAGTTCTATCTCCGGCTTCTGATGATTTAACGTCAACCGATTTAATGGTTAATCCAGATGAGGCATTAAATACTAAACCTTGCGTAGCAGCAGCAGCATAATAACCACCATTAATTGTTGGAGCTGTACTTCCAATAGTTTGTTCAGTACTTTCAACATCATTTTGTACATAATACGATGTAGTTTGAGTTAAAGGAGGAGTTGTAAAAGATGTACCTGTTGCAAGTAAATTACCATTTGTAGCAGCATCATACCATTTTAATGTTCCTGTTCCGGAAGCTGTTAATGTTGCTGTATTTCCGGCACTAATAGTTGTTCCTGTAGCAGTCGGAGCAGCAGGTTTTGTAACAGTAATATAACTTGTTCTTGTTTTGGTATTATTACCATAATCATTCGTTGCAGTAAGAGTAACGGTATATGTGCCACTTGCAGTATACGTATGTGTTGGGTTTTGCAGGGTAGAAGTGGTTCCATCGCCAAAGTTCCATGCCCAAGAAGTAGGTACATTATAAGATGAATCAATAAATTGGAATGGTCCACCATTACAACTGCTTAAATTTAGAGCACTAAAATTAGCTACCGGTGCAATGGCATGATTAATAACTGTTGAACCATATTTTATAATAGAAGGAGAACCTCCTAACAATTGTAGACCATATTTAATGCGAATATATCCATTTTCTCCCCAGTTTGCTCCCCACGAATTTCTCATGTACCAATGGTCGTCAAGACCATCATTTGGATCGTCATTCCATCCTACTAAAACAACAGCATGGTTAGGTCCGGTACTACCTTCAGGGTCATTATAGGTAAATACCCCCTTTTTATAATAAGCTAAGCTATCTCCATCTGCATCCATAGATACATATACAGCACCGTAATCGTAAATAGCTTGTTTTATAGCTGCATAGGTTGTAGAAAGATCTGAATAACCAGTCATTTTTTCTTGTTTAGTAGCAGAAGAATTACAAGATTTTATACAGGTAGATTCCGTTCCATTATTTCCGCATACATAAGGAATCGTTGCTTCATAAACAACACCTGTTTGTCCACTTACCCATTGGAAAGGGTCATTGGTTGCACCTTGGCATCCCTGATATGATCCACCTGTACTTCCAATACAATTCATAATCCACTGTTCGGAAACATCGGTCGTTTTATAATCTTTAATTTTAATGGCTGCTTCAATACATCCAACGCCTGCAAATGCCCAGCAACTTCCACAGTTAGCTTGGTTTTTTACCGGGGTGGTTCCGTATTGGTCTCCCCAGAAAAATTTAACGGGATAAGCCCTGTCTCTGTCGGAAGGATTTCCTTGAATAGGAACAAGGTTCGATTTTTTTACAATAGGTTTATACGTGCCTGTATAAACACCTTCGCTGTTAACCGTAATTGTAAATTCATCTAATGGTTCAATCCCTTTTTCCCAAGGACGTGCGTAATATAATTTAATTTCGCAAGTACCTTCAGATACACCAACAAAACGCATTATTTGATTTTCTTCTCCTCCTACCATTTCTTCTTGTCCGCTTAACGGAACATATTCTTTACTTCCAATTTGTTCAAGAACTCCATTGGAGATACTTTTAGTAGGAATAAATTCATTCCTTTCTTCACTAAAAGCATGCCAACCATATCCTGCAGAAGGTATAGCCGGAAGTGAAATTTCCAGCACTTGGTTTTGATTTAGCTGAACGACCTGTCGTTCATTGGTTTTGTCTACTTTAACAAATTCCTGTGCTGTCAAATTAAACGACAGGAATATTGCTGAAGCAATAATAAGTAGGGTTTTTTTCATAATGATAAATGTATTTAAGGATTTTAAAATATTTAATTAACAAATATATTAAAAAATTTACATATATTAAAATTTTTTAACATATATTTTTAATAAGTGTAAGATGTTAAAAAAGAGGCTGTAAAAAAATTAAACAACCTCTTTATCGTTAACAATTGATAAGAAAAATTATTCAATAATCATTTTTCCGTAATAAACTTTTTCTGTTCCAGAAAGTTTAATAATATAAATACCTTTTGTAAGATTGCTTAAGTCGAAATTCTTCTTATAAAAAGTTGTTTCAATATTTTCTTTCAATACTACTTGTCCAAGAGAATTCTCTATAGTAAGACTCGTTATATCATTCGAATAGTTATTGAATTCGATAGAGAAAAAGCCTTGATTTGGATTCGGAGTAATTTTAGAACCAATACTTGAAAGCTCATGTATGCCGGATATAACAACGGTTACAGGCGTTCTCGCACTCGAGCATCCGGTAGATTGAACTTTCCAATCGTAGAAATAATAATAATACGATTCAGCCGAAGAAGCAGTATTTCCGGTAATAGAGATTAAATTGGAAACAGTATAAGGATAAGTAGCTCCGGCAGATTCTCTCCATAAATTACAAGAAGCATCGGCTCCCAGTTTGTAATCAGTTCCGGCTGGTACATTAAAATCGAGCGTTATTGTTTGCTCTCCATTTATTAAATTTAACGTTTTTGTATTGATAATGGTACCTGAACTATTTGTTAGCGAAATAACTACTTCATTGTCGGCAGCACCTGAATATACTTTTACCGTTTTAATGGTTAAATCCGTAAGCGCGTTAAATACCAATGCATAAGCACCTGTGCTGGTATAATATCCTCCATTGGCTGTTTTTTCTGTAATACCAACAGATTGAATAGTTCCAATCGTTGTATTTTCAACATAATATGAGGTAGTAGCATAAAGAGGAGGCGTTGTATATGAGTTTCCTGTCCCTAATAAGTTTCCTCCGCTTGCAGCATCATACCAATTTAATGTGCCACTTCCCGATGCGGTTAATGTAGCTGTATTTCCGGAATTTATTGTTGCTCCCGAAGCAGTCGGGGCAAATGGCATATTAATAGAAATAAAACTATTTTTTGTTTTCGAATTATTTCCATAAGCGTTAGTTGCTTTTAATGAAACATTATAGGTTCCATTTGAAGTGTAGGTATGGGAAGGGTTTTGCAATGTTGAAGTCGTACCATCCCCAAAGTTCCACAACCATTCAGTAGGTGCATTTGATGAAGAATCTGCAAATTGAATTGTTCCTGTACAACTTGTAGTAGAAGTTGCAGAGAAATTAGCTACAGGAGCTACTTCGTGTGGAATTCCTCCTTTATAAACAATATAGCTTGTTTTGTATCCTAAAGAACAAATTCCATATTTAATATACATATACCCATTTTCAACTCCCCAACTTGTTCCCCATGAATTTCGTAATATAAAATAACCATTCGTTCCGTTGTTATCATTCCATCCAACAAGACAAATAGCATGGTTTGGACTACCACTTTCGTTGGTGGTCATAACTCCTCCACTATAATTATTAGTTCCGGAAGCTGCATTGTATGAAGTCCAAACGGGTCCATAATTATAAATGGCGTCTTTTATTTGATCTACAGTAGCTATACCACTCGAAATTTCTTTGTAGCTATCAATTTTTTCACGAAAAGTTACATTCGATTTACAAGTCCCTGCTGTTCCGGTATAAGCATAATCTGCACCATAAACAGCACCGCTTGTTTGAAAATGATCAAATGGACACCATCCCCCACTACATCCATTATATGTATTATCGCAGTCAACAAACCATTGTTCAGATAGTCTTTTAGTCACTTTGTCAATTATTTTAATGTTGCATTCAAAAGAACCAACTGCAGCACATGCCCAACAACTACCGCAACTACCCTGATTCATACAAGGAGTACATCCACCTTGACTAATCCAACTAAAACTAGAAGGTAACGCTCTTCCTTTTTCTGTAGGAGCATATTCTTCTGCAGGTAGTGGTTCTGCAGGTTTATAAGAACCTGTATACCTAACTTTTCCTTCATATTTATACACTACAGTTTAAGAAAGACAAAATTT
>DAOLWT010000023.1:0-14675 GCA_035421345.1 Bacteroidales bacterium | reverse complement strand
CAAAAAAATATTTTATATCGGTACGTAAAGGATTTTTAGCATATTGATTTAAATAATTTCTTTCCGACTCAATTATTTCTTCGAGTGTTTTAGGTAAATCCTTGTAAAATGGAGGAATTAAACCCGGTTTAAACGTCATTCTGAATTTTTTAAACTCTTCGGGATATAAAGAAAAATAATGATTACTAAGTGGTCTTACTCCAACCAATTTTAAATCTCCTTTTAGCAGATTATAAATCATGGGAAGTTCATCTATCCAGGTTTTTCTTAAAAATTTTCCGAGTGTGGTTATCCGAAAATCATTTTTAAACTTCCCCCCTTTTTGTAGTTTATTTTCTTTATAAACATACTCTTGAATATATTCGGAATATGGATGCATGGTACGAAACTTATAAACATTAATTTTTTTTCCATTTTTTCCTATTCTTCTTATTTTTATAAGGGGTCCGTAAGTGGGCTTGGTATCAAATGTAGGCTTCTTTATTTTCCGTACAACAAAATAATAAAGCATATTTATATTTTTTTCTTTTACCAGTTCAAAGCCGCAAGAATAAAGTCTTCCGAGAATTTCCGGATGAGATAAAACCCGATTACGACCATTTGTTAAAGCAAAATATATTTTTTTGGTAAATTTTAATTTAGGGAAAACTCGTTTTAAAATAAAATCTAATGAATAATAGATATAATTTAATACAGGAGGGTATTTTTTTAATATTCTTTTCTTCCTTAATCTTTTTGTTTCAGCACAACCAATAAATATGCCATTTTCCGGAAGAAGTTCGTTTATGGTTTCGAAAAATTTATTTAAATAACGAATATCATTAACCCGTTGAAGATTAACCAATGCATTAAATTCTTCTTTCGAATAAAATTTTAAGTTAAATCTCGAAGTCGTAGAAATAATAATACTTTTATCGGCAGCAATATCGACATATTCTTTTATAAAATGATATGCCCTGGGGCCACATTCTTCTACAATGATACTTTCTCTTGTTTCTTTTTTCACATGTTTAACGTATAAACTGTTTTCTTTAATTTTAAAATTAAAATCTAACAAATAAATCAGTTCATCTTTGTTAAAAGGTTCATAAAGATAATCGGTATTTTGTAATGAATTACAAGGTTTATTCTTTTTATTTTGATCAAGTATTATTACCGGTAAATCGAGTTTTGAAAGCAGTTTTTCTCCTTCACAAAATTTATGATTTACAATTAACAAATCAGGTTGTTTGGTATTAATTTCAGTTTCTAAATCAATAAAAGAAGAAAGGGCATCGCTAACTAAATAATCTGTATCTTTTAAATAATTACGAATACGTTTACAAGTAAATATATTATCATCAACGATACATATTTCTTTTCGCTTTTTATCCGATTTAATAGTAAACATCCGTTAATTGTACTTCTAATATCTAAATGTAACTAATTCTATTGTTCATTAAGTCAAACTGACCTTTATAACGATAAACCATAAAAATAGTTACAATAAAATGAGGAAAATATAATATTAATTAAAGAAAAATATTTATTCCTGATAATACCCTTCGTGGTAAGTGTATGCATAGCCATATTTATTGGAATATTTCCCGTATTTTCCATATTTTGCTTTTTTGTAAACAATATCATTTATTAGAAAACAAACATTTTTTACGCCTGTTGTTTTTACAATATCGTTTACTTCTTTTACAACCTTTTTGCTTGTAAAATTAAAACGGGTTACATATATATTAATATCGGCATATTTCATTAAAAATAAGGCATCTGTAACAATACCCAAAGGAGGAGTGTCAATTATAATATAATCATATTTGCTTCTTAATTCTCCCAATAAATTTTTCATTTTTTCACTACTCAATAATTCTGCCGGATTAGGAGGAATTGGCCCTGCTGTAATGATGTGAAGATTATTAATATGCGTCTCATTAACAATCTCATTTAACTCGCATTTCCCTATTAAATACGAAGTAAGTCCTTTTGTATTGGTAAGATTAAAGTCATTAAAAATTTTAGGTTTCCTTAAATCGCACCCTATTAATACTGTTTTTAAATCGGATATGGCAAAAGCACAAGATAAATTCATAGAACTAAATGTTTTTCCTTCTCCTCCAACTGTGGATGTAAGCGTAATAATATTGCTTTCTTTAGAACTAATAAAATCCATATTCGCTTTTGTGGAACGGATGGTTTCTGAAACAATAGATCGGGGATTATCTATAACTACTAAGGATGTTTTATAATTACTGTGTGCTATTGAACCAATAATTGGTAATTTTGTTTGTGATTCTATATCATTCTTACTCTGTATTGAATCATTTAAATATTCACGAATACGAATAAAAAGATAAGGAAGTATTAAGCCTAAAAGTAATGCAATAAGATATGCCATTTTTGTATTGGGAGAAACCTGTGCTTCTAATTCAGCAGGATCTACAATCATATTATTCGATAAATTGGAAGCTTTAGAGATAGATGCTTCTGCTTTTTTCTCCATTAAAAAGCTATACGTTTCATCGTTTAAATTGAATTTTCGCTGAATGGTTAACAAATCTCTTTCTGTTCCGGGTAATTTATTTATTGATTCTTCCGAAAGAGAAATTCGTTTATTAATTTCTTTAAGCGATATTTTAGCAAGTGAAAGTGAGTTTTTAATTTGTTCTATTAAAGAACTCTTCGTAACGGCAATATTTTTCTCAATAGCTGTATAATACGGGTTATTTTCGGTAGAACTTATTTCCAACTTATTTTTTTCTGTTGCAAGTGTAATCAATTCCGTTACCAATTTGTTAATATTGGTATTAGAAATTCCCAAGTACGACGGACTTACAATATCGGTATATTCATTTTTTTGCTGTAAATATTCCAATATGTACTCGTAATATTTTATTTCCATATTGGTTTTAACCTTTTCGTTATCTTGTGCTTCAAGTTTGGTAAGAATGGCGGTATATTCTGCCGATAAATCGATTATTTTATTTTTCGATCTGAATTTTTCAAGAACATCTTCTACATTATTGAGCGAATCGGTAATTAGCTGCAACTGACTATCAATAAAATTAATTGTTTTAGTGGCTGTAAGATTTTTAAACTCAAGATCCAGTTTAATATAATTTTCCGATAAAGCGGTTAAATACTTAATTGCTTTTGATGGAATTGTTGATTTTAGCGAAATTTCAATAATTGACGATTCTTTATCTATTTTTTTAATTTCAATCGATTTTGAATAAGCTTCCCCTATTTTCATGGGGTTGCTAATAATAAAACTATAATTTTTTTGTAAATCAAAAACATCTTTAAAATCGGGGTTTTTAACAATTTTAAAAGAAAAGAAATCGACTTTAAATGGCTCATTTATTTTTCCGGAAGCTTCCACTTTTAATAATGAAAAATCCGTCACCGTATCTTTCGCAATTTTTGAAAATTTATAAGTGGCTGTATTTTCAAAATCATTTACTTTAATTTTATAGTCTGTTTGTGAAGTAAAATTAATTTGAACAGGAGTATTTAATAGTTGTATACTTGATGTATCTACAACTACCTTAAAAGGGCATTCATCAAAAATTTCAATTTTTCTTTTTAACCTATTTGTTGAATAATAATACGATATAAATAAATTTTGTTCATTAACGGTTTTTCGAGAAAGTGATTTAGATTTTAAAATACCTATTTCATTTTGAAGATTGCTTTGTTGTTTAAAAACATCCAGCTCATTTAATAAGCTACTCCCTCCTGCCCTTGATTTGGAATCATCTTTAATTAATATAGTTGATGTAATTTTATAAGCAGGTTTTGTATAACGTAAATACAAGAATGCTATTAATAAACTAATAAAAACAACAACTGCAAAGAGTTTCCAGAAACTTAAAACCTTAAAAAATTCGGCTTTTATATCAAAATTATTTTCTTGTTCTGTTTCGACTTGAATATGATTCTCAAAATCCATATCTTTCATTTCTATATTTTAAGATTTACTTATTTAAGTTTTGTATAATTTTATTTTAATAACTTTTTGCTTGACCAAAAATTTACAAACCTGCCTGCCGGCAAGGCAGGAAGTCAATGCTGTCGGCAAATTTTCTCACTTCGATTATAAAAAAGAACATTTTTTTGTGATACATCTCAATCCCTAAATTGTCACTTATTTTTAGCGATATTATTTATTATAAAGTTGAGTTATTTATTTATAAAGTTTAATACTAAAATTACGGTAGTAATCGACGAAAGTACGGTAGCAAAAGGAAATGGGTTAGTGCCAAAAAATTTCGATTTGTTCGGTTTCACATAAATAATATCGTTCGGTAATAAGTAAAAATATTCCGATTGTAATATATTTTTATCGGTAAGGTCTAATTTAATAAGTTCCTTTTGTTGATTCTGTCTAACTAAAACAACTTGATTTCTATTCCCATTCATAGTTAAATCGCCTGCCATCCCTAATGCTTCCAACAAATTTAATTCGGTATTATATACTTTAAACGTTCCCGGTCTATTTACTTCGCCTAAAATGGTAATATCGAAACTTAATAATTTAACTACGACTAATGAATTCTTTAAATAAAAATCCACTTTTTTCTGAATCACTTGTTGAATTTCATCAATATTTAATCCTTCTACGCTAATTTTTCCGACTAAAGGCAATTCAATATAACCCGAATCGTTAACGCTGAAACTGTTTAAATAGGCTCCTAACTCTGTTGAATACTGATTCGACTGGCTATTCGAACTGATTGACAATGCCGATTCTTCATCAATCGGGACCGTTTTAATATACAAAACATCTTTTGGTTTAATTTTATAGGCAAACTGCTTATTTGACTGATTTACAATATCTTGATTACCATCTTTCTGTTGTAAATAAATATAGTTTTTTTGAGGAGTACAAGAATATAAAAAAGTAAATATAAAACATACTGTTGTTATTCTGGAAAAAATAAATTTCATACAAATAATTTAAGTTAATTTACTATATTTTAGACACTTACAAATATTAAAATTATTTAACGCTATTAGATATTGCATTTCTTTCTAATTGAATACCATTATGCAAATTTATCATATTTCCGTTTATACTTATATAAAATAAAAAAGTTATGCTAAAATGTAATTTTTATTAGTTTAAAAAAAGACTATTATTTAATTCGAATCATCAATGTCCGGAGAAATTATATATGTCGTTCCTACGGAACTTTGAATAATTTGTATTTCTTTGTTTTAGAAATATTTCGTCCCGTACGGGACGGGATATTTATAGAAAAGTATTAATATGAAAAAGGAAGCCCCTTTAGCGGGCGAAATATCTATAAATAATTGATAACGAAATGATTTAATCGCACATAAAATATTTTTACCGGACAACAATGAATTCGAATAAAAACATTCCATATTTGTATTTTCTCAGAAATTCTATATTTGCAATTAAATTACAATACTATGAAAAAAACGATTGTTCTTTTGCTGTTTATTTTTTGCAGTTTTTTCCAACTACATTCACAGGAAATTTATCAGAATATAAGTAATTCTAATATATACGAGTTTATTGACGAATTAGCCAACGATCAAATAATTTCTGTTAACTCCGTTATTAAACCGTATTCCCGTAAATTTATAGCTGAAAAGTTAAATGAAGCTTATGTTAAAAAAGATTTATTAAGCAAAAGACAACAACAAGAGCTCGATTTTTATCTATTGGATTTTGGCAAAGAACTTCCGGGTTTTGAAACCACCGATCATATTTTTAAAATTATTTCAAAAAATAAAAGCCCTTTAAAAAAACGCATCGATCTTTTTTATTATAAAGATTCTTTATTTACCATCACCCTTAATCCAATCATTGCATTTACCTTCATGACAAATGAAAACGGTTCTTATCGTTATATACGAAATGGAGCCGAAGCAAACGCAACTATCGGAAAAAATTGGGGGTTTTATGCCAGTTTACGCGATAATCATGAATCGGAACTATTAGCCAAGTCAAGTTATATTACGCAACAAACAGGAGGATGTTATAAACCTAATAAAAAAGGAGGAGGCGATTACGAAGAAATGAAAGGAGGAATTACCTATTCTTGGAATTGGGGAAGTGTTGGACTTATAAAAGACCATATAAGCTGGGGAAATAATTACAATGGAGCTAATATTATTTCTAATCGGCCACCTTCATTCCCAATGCTCAGCTTACATATTAAACCGGTAAAATGGTTCGACTTTAATTATATACATGGTTGGTTAGTTTCGGGAGTAATTGACAGTTTGAAAACATACAGTTTCGGTCATGGAAATAGAATTATTTATCATCCAAAATATATTGCAGCCAATATGTTTACATTTACTCCCTTTAAAAATTTGAATTTTTCTTTAGGGAACTCCGTTATATACAGCGATATTGGAATACAACCGGGCTTTCTTATTCCTGTAATGTTCTTTAAAGCAATTGACCATGGTCAGAATGGAATGAGTAATTATGCAGGACAAAATGCGCAAATGTTTTTTGATATTTCATCGCGACAAATAAAACATGTTCATCTATATTCTTCCCTTTTTCTTGATGAAATAAATACGGTAAATATGTTTAAAGAAGATAAACATTCTAATTTTTTTAGTTTTAAAATAGGAACAGCTATTAGTAATATCTATTTAAAAAACGTAACTTTAATAACTGAATACACTAGAACCAACCCTATTGTTTATAAACATTTTATTCCCACAACCACATTCGAAACAAATGGATATAATATTGGAAATTATTTGAGAGATAATACGGACGAATTGTTTTTTGCAATTAAATATAAACCTATTCGAAAACTAAAAATAGAATTAGCTTATTTAACTGCCCGAAAAGGAAATGATTATAAATATAGTGGAGGTCTTGCCGTTTTAGGACTTCCTTTTATGAATGAAGTAATCTGGAGCAAGAAAAATATTTCATGTAATATAAATTATGAAATATTCAATGATATCAATATATTTGTTGGCTATTCAAATTCTTTAATTAAAGACAATTTAAAAAATTACACTCCTGAATTTTATTTAGGAAATACGAATACGCTTAGTTTTGGAATGAATTGGGGGTTTTAATTATCATGACAAGGAATGTGGGAGAAATTTAATGATACTTCCTAAATCGCTTGATTTTATTTTTTATGGGTACTTACAACAGAATCAAATGTTTTTCACAACGAAAGATACGATCTCCAATTCATGACTTCTGTTCCATTGCTTCTCTTTTGGCCGGTGTTACCGGCATAAAGTAAGTTTGACGATACAACGCCACTAAGACCACACCAGTAGTCAATATTTTTAAAAAAATCGCTGTTGATGGATTTACCCGATTTAATCTCAATAGGCAACAATTTACCTGCATTATCAATAATCAGATCAATTTCATGCCCAGCTTTGTCGCGCCAGTAAAACAAATTCACCGCCTTGCCTGCGTTGAGTCTTTGTTTTACTAATTCTGTGACCACCATATTTTCAAACAAGGCTCCCCGTGTAGGATGGCTTTGGAGTTGCAATGCATTGTGAATACTTAGTAAGGAACAAACCAGGGCGGTATCATAAAAATATACTTTAGGCCTTTTTACGACAGTTTTTTTAAAATTATTTGAATGTGGTTTTAATAGATAAACGATATAACTACTTTCGAGGATACCCAGCCACGACTGGATTGTCTTCACATCCACACCAGATTCTACAGAAAGTGCGCTCATATTGAGTTCCTGACCGCAGCGGCCGGCTAACAACAACATAAACCGTTCGAACGTAATGAGATCGGAAATATTTTTTATCTGCCTGACATCCTTTTCAATATATGTTCGGATGTAGTTTGGGTACCAATCTTGCGAAGGTATCTTCTGATCGTAAACAGGTGGATAAAACCCTTTCAGCATCAGCTCATCATCCGATGCGGGAATCATGGAGGGCTTTAGCTCGACTAATGAAAAGGGCGGCAGCACCATGGATCCGATTCTTCCTGCCAATGATTGTGAAATGGATTGTTGCAACTGAAAATTATTTGATCCAGTCAGGATAAATAATCCCTTCTGACGGCTATTGTCGGCTATTTCCTGAAGGTAAGAAAACAGATCGGGTACCCGCTGAACTTCGTCAAGAACAGCACCTTTGGCATAAGTCTCAAGGAACCCGCGGGTATCTTCCATCGCAAATCGTCGTGCATCGGGGTTTTCGAGGCTTACATAGGGCTTGTCCCTAAAAACTTGCTTTACAAGGGTGGTTTTCCCCGACTGCCGCGGACCGGTGAGGCCAACCAACTTGAACGTACGTGCCAGTTGGCTCAATTTTTTTTCAGCAATACGTTTTATCATGTTTCAAAGATACGGAATTTTTTGGATTCTGATTCCTAAAAAAGCAATTTTTTCAGAATCTAAAATCAATTCCATATATATAATCAAAACTCAGATCCGCCGAAACGAACAAATATTTACAGCTTTTTATTTCTATTTTGTTGTAAAAACAGTGAAATATAGAATTACATAGGAATTACGAATACGCTTAGTTTTGGGATGAATTGGGGGTTTTAGAATTCATTTTTTGTATGTATGGTTTAAACTTATTATAAAAATAGTTCAGAAATTTTTATAAAAAATTAAACAAAAAAAACTCAAAAAAGTAACAAACTTATGTTATACCATTACTTAATATGAAATAGTCAAACATGAAATAGTATAATGCCGATAGAGTAGCTGTTATAGGACAATTTATTGGACTATTACAGATACCGTATCGGTATTAAATGGCTTGTTACATTTCGTTCATCTTTGTTTTTAGCTCCAACATATTTACCACTTCAATCTCTTTTTTTAGCAGCCACCCTGATTTTACTGGTGCAACGACAAAAACATGCTTCGGTTTAATATCTTCAAATGCGTTGTAATTGCCTTTCGTTAACGAGGGCGTTGAAGATGCTTTACATTCTATTGCAACAACATTATTACGCCAGGTCATAACAAAATCAACTTCTGCACCATTACTTGTACGATAAAAATAAAACGATGCATCGGGGAACATACCCTTTAAATTCAACAATACTATTTGTTCCCAAATACAACCAAAAGATGGATGTCCCATTATTTCATTAAAATCTCTTAACCCAAGTAAAGCTGCTAATATACCGGAATCAGAAATATATACTTTAGGCGATTTAACTAAACGTTTACCAAGATTTGAAATATAAGATGGTATCACATCTACCATAAAAGTACCTTCCAGTAAATCTATATAATTTTTTACTGTAACAGATGAAACTCCAAGGGATTTGGCTAAATTTGAATAATCAACAGTTTGACCATTATTATGGGCAAGCATTTGCCATAGTCTCCTCATGGTAATTGGGGTAAATCCTTTCCACTGCAACAAATCTCGCTCTAAAAAGGTAGTAATAAAACTTTCTCTCCATTCGAACGACATTTCTTTATCTGATGCCAGTAAACTTCGAGGAAATGCGCCATGTGAAAAATACTGTTCAAACGAGAAATACGCATTTACTTCTTCCCATAAAAATGGGCTTAACTTTTTATATACAATCCTTCCTGCAAGCGACTCCGAGCTTTGTTTTATAAGATCTCTGGAGGCAGAACCTAATATTAAGAATGTAGAATTTAACCTCCATTCATCTACCAAACTCCTTATAAGAGGAAAGATATCCGGTTTTCGTTGAATTTCATCTATGCATATTAACTTCCCTTTTTGCGTAGCTAAAAAAAACTCTGCATCATTTAACTTGTTTAAATCAGAAGGTCGTTCTAAATCTAAATATATATTTGGAATTTTTTTTATTAAATGCTTAATTAACGTTGATTTTCCGCATTGTCGAGGTCCAATTAAGGCAACAACTGGATTATTTTTTATTGATTTAATAATACTACTTTCGAGGTATCGTGGAATATACATAAATAAAATTTAAATTTATCCATGCAAATTTAAAATATATTTTTAATATTACATGGTAAAATATACAAATTTTACTACTTTTTCTTAATCAGAGAAAAAGACAAAAAAATATCCGCCACAGCGGATTCATTTTTTCCATAAAAGCATACAAAACTAAAATTAGGAACAATTTTTCGGTTTTATTTTTTCCCGGTAATATTATCTGATATTTTGGAATGAATTGGGGGTTTTAATTATCATGATAAGGAATGTTGAAGAAATTTAATGTGTCTTTACAAGAATGGGTTCCCCCGACTGCCGCGGACCAGTATGGCCAACTAACTTGAACGTACGTGCTAATTGGCTCAATTTTTTTAGCAATACATTTTATCCTATTTCAAAAAAAACGGAATTTTTTGGATTCTGATTCCATAAAAAGCTATAATGAAAAAGTAGTCGGATCCTATTTAATACCGATAACTTGAAGGATAATGTCTTTCAATTTACTTATTGCATACAAAGGAACATTGGTAAGCCATTCCTGTATGCGGAAATCAGACATTGATGTGCGAACAGAAACCCGTGGGTTAAATTTTTCGACAAAAACTTTTAAACTTTTAGCCTTCAAGTTTTCTTCTGCTTTAACTTCAAGGGGAACGACAACACCATTATATTGAACAACGAAATCAATTTCGGCAGAAGAGCGTTCGGCAGTCCAATAATAAATAACATATTCGTTACTGCTAATAAGTTGTTGAAAAACATACTGCTCTGTAAGCGCTCCTTTGAATTCTGAAAATATAGTATTTCCGTCAATAATTGTTTTAGCATCAATATCACCCATCGCTGCTAACAATCCAATATCGACCATAAATAATTTGAAAGCACTGATGTCTTCGTAAGCTTTCAATGGTATAAAGGGTTTTGTTGCACGGCAAACTTTATGAACCTGTCCGCAATCAACTAACCATGATAAGGCTAATTCATACTCTTTTGCCCGGGCTCCTTCTTTAATGATTCCATAAATAAACTTCCGGTTTTCTTTGGCTAATTGAGCTGGAATTGAATTCCACAACATTCTTATACGAGGAATAATTTCTTTTGGTGCATGTTTAGAAAAATCTTGTTCGTAAGCATCCAAAATTTGTTTTTGAATAATACGTACTTCTTTAAAATTGTAGTTTTTGCTAAATGTCAACACCGCTTCGGGCATGCCTCCTACATAGTAATATTGCTTTAGTCGATCAATATATTTTGTTTTATAGGCGGTTAATAATTTCCAATCTGCTTCATGAATGATTTCAACAAGGGCCGTTTCTCCAATCGCATCAAGGAATTCTAAAAAAGTTAACGGCTGCAAATCCATAAAAACAACTTTTCCAACCGGAAAAGAAACATGAGAATGAATAGCCACTCCCAAAAGAGAACCTGCAGCAACTATGTGATATTCATTTGCATCTTCCTGAAAATACTTTAATGCAGCAATTGCTTCAGGAGCTTCTTGTATTTCATCAAATATCAACAAGGTAGTTTCGGCATTTATTGTTAATCCCGATTCTGCCTGTAATGCAACGATTATTCTTTTAATATCAAAATCATCTGAAAACAATGCGCGTAGTCGCTTGTTTTTTTCAAAATTCACATAAACCGTTTGAGCGTATTGAGTTTTGCCAAATTCTTTCATAATCCAGGTTTTGCCAACTTGTCTGGCGCCTCTTATTATTAATGGTTTCCGGGAATCAGAATTTTTCCAGGCAATAAGCTCTGCTAATTTTGCTCTTCTCATTTTTATTTATTTGTACAAATATACATTTTTTCGTACGTATATTCGTATTAAATTACATTTTTTCATACGATTATTGGAATTTTCTCATAAAATATGAGCTTTTTCCAAATCAATAATAAACGAAATAATGTGTTTTTTAACGTGTCGAAGTCAGGAGATTAATGAGGTTCTTAATTGAACCCAACCTAACAAATTGTTACAGTAAAACCCCTGAAAAACCGAATATGCTTGATGAATACTAAACAGAGCATAGTCAAGCATCGTTTTAAGAAAAAGTAGAAAGTACAAGGTGTTTTATTTCTATTTTGCTGTAAAAACAGTGAAATATAGAATTACATAGGAATTACGAATACGCTTAGTTTTGGGATGAATTAGGGGTTTTAGATTCATTATTAATTAGCATTTGTTTAATTTTATTCTTCATATTTTGAAAAACAAACTCTTTAACCCATTTATACATATTATTATTCCAACGTTGAGGGTGAATAGTAAACATAATTTGCTCAGGTAATTTCCCCTGGTTTGCAGCATTAATAATTTGTTGGGTGCTGTGAAATGACAAATTGAATGATGAATTAACTTTATCGCGTATGCTGAATTTTTCTCCATCCCAGCAACGGCCAGTATCGGTTAAGTAGAAAACGTTATTAAAATCGATATCAAAATAAGGCTCACCAATAATTCCTAGTTTTTTATAATCGTATTTTTTCCAGATATCACGACTATCCCATTTGCTTATAGGGCTGCCGTGCATACAAATTGTTTTTACAGAATACAATTTTTGAAGTTTTTCTAAATTCCCGCAAAAAGAGTCGTAAGCTTTATCAATATTCCCTTTGGATATAGTTAAATCCTCGTAATGGTAGCCAATTTCATGACCTAAACCTGCAATTTTTTTAATGACAGTTTCATTAAAACTTTCGGGAATAATACGAAAATAATAACTTCCTTTAATGCCTGATTCATTTTCTATTTGGGCAGTTTTTAATGCATTATATGGCACCCTATCTACATCATGACGTAAGATTACTGTTTTCTCTTTTTGCTGTTCAATATATTCTGCAAAGGTTTGAAACGAAAAACCCTGTTGTTGAAGGGATTCAAGAAGGGTTTGAAAAGTGCTCGTTGTAAAGTCCATACTTATTTCAATAGTTTTCTGTTTCCAACTTCTTCCAAAATTACCATTTGATGAATTGCTATTTGATTTAGTTTTTGAAGCCTTACATTTTGCAAAAGTCCTTCGTTAATAAGCACAGCGTTTATATTTTCAATATTCGATAAACATATTAGCTCGTTGATAGAAGCGTAATCACGAATATTTCCTTTTAATGTGGAGTTTGCATCTCTCCATTGTTTTGCCGTTAAACCAAATAGAGCCATATTTAACACATCTGCTTCATTCGCGTATATAATGGCAGTTTGCTCCTGTGTCAGCTCCTTGGGGATAAGCTTTTGTTTGATAGCGTCTGTATGTATGTGATAATTTATTTTTGACAACTCTCTTTTGGCTGTCCAACCCAATAACTGCTGCTCCTGCTCTTTCAGACGTTGGAATTCCCGTACAAGATAAATTTTAAACTCCGGACTAATCCACATACCGAACTCAAATGCAATATCTTTGTGGGCAAAAGTACCACCGTAACGTCCGGTTTTAGACTGCAGACCTATTGCTTTTGTTTTTTCAACGAAATCTTTTACACTAATCTTAAAGCTATTCAAACCTGATTTATTTCTAATTGTGGCGAATTCGCCATAATTAAAATCCGGATTATATATCCGCTCCCAAATGCCTATATATTCCAAGGTATTTCGGTTTCTCAGCCAATCAGAAACGAAGAATGCACCATCTTTTGATTTGAGCATATCGGTTATGCAAATATAATCTTCGCCTTTTATTTGAATAATTGTTACTTCCGTATCTTTTACCTGAATTTTTGCCATTTTTTTCTATATAAATTTCCCGATTCCATACATTTCATGCCGTAATACAACAGACTTTTCTTTAGGCTGTTCAAGAAATTGCGCAAAGGTTTGAAACGAAAAGCCCTGATTTTTCAGGGATTCCAGAAGGATTTTATAAATGGTTATTGTGAAATCCATCAATAATTATTTATTATTAAATGTTTCTGTTAGTAATTAGCTGTTGGCTCTTGGCAGATGGCTATTAGCTAAAGTCCAAAGGCTCAAAACCTACTTCATGCGAATTTTGGCAATTAACAGATTTAATTGTTTCTGTATAATTGTGAGTTCCGACTGAATACTAATATATTTTTCCTTTGAGATATATTCAATTTCTTTTGCAATAATCAACTGCGTTTCAACTTCAAAAGATGATCCAATTGCAATTTCAAGAAATCTTGCAAAATCAATTTCTGATTTACGTGAAGCACCCTCTGCAATATTTGAAGCTATTGACACAGTAGCTCTTTGAATTTGTATTGAAAGACCATATTTTTCTCTGTCAGGAAAGGATTCTGTTAATTTATAAATCGCTTTTGAAAGGGAAATTGAACGTTTCCATATATCAAGTTCTCTAAAGTTTCTCATAATTATTATTTATTGTTATTGGCTTTTGGCTCCAGCTAAAGGCTAAAGTCCAAAGGCTAATGGCTAAATTCCACATGTTATTTAAAATTGTACTGATAATCCGAATTTTCTTTCATGATGCGTTTACTCTCAGGATAGTTTTCGATGAACCAGACCATAAAGGCTGTGACATCAATTTTTTCAGAAAGCATTTTATCTCTTCTCTTTTTCCACTCTTCTTTTAATCCTGAAGTTTGCAATAATTCTATTCCTTTTTGTATTGCCTTCTGCTGATCTTCTTCAGATTCGGAATAATTAAATATCAATCCATAATCTTTTTCAAGATGCTGTGTGTAAAAAGTTGAATTATTGAAAAGATAAACAGATGGTACACCCAGCATGGCTGCTTCTTCCGACATTGTTGAACTTTCGCCCAATAGCATGGCTGAAAATGCTATTGCATCATGCATTCTGTGAGGAG